>SLLF01000052.1 GCA_007134175.1 Kiritimatiellia bacterium
AGACGGAGATGTCTCGACGTCGCTTCGCTACGCTCGACATGACAACATTTTACATTAATCCCGTTCTTGCCCACGAGCCAATCAGCGCCGCGCCGATAAAGGTCCTCGACATGACCAAGTCCCTATCATACCCCAAAACAGCCTCTTTCACACGCTCTACACCGCTGAATCGCTATACCAACTCCTGACAGCGCAATAGGCTCGCATTCCGGAGAGCAATGCGGATTAGGTATTTGGGTGTTTCGGCATTCAATCTTTGCGGGCAAACACATAATCATTTAGATGCATTTGCCCTGTGTCCCCCGTCAGGGTTCCTGACACCCAACACCCGGGCTCGCCATCAAGATTTCAAAAACAGTTCGATTACGGGGACTTCCACCGGTGGCGGCACATTCGGGATCAGCAATGTCAGGACATCGTCTGCCGTGGCGGCCTGCATGTTGCTGTGCGGATCATCGGACCGCGCCTTGATTTGGACCTCACTGGCGTCGTGCAGTAATTGGGCATACTCGACGCGATCGTTCAGCCCCGGCAAATACACGAACTTGATCGGCCAGTTAAATACGTGCAGATAGAGGCGGTTCGACGACGCGTTATACGTATAGCGACAGTCAGGGGGGGTCTCGATCCCCTCCGGTGCCGGGCCACAGCCGTAGATGGAACGGGCGTGGTAATGCATCCAACCGGCCAGACCGGTCAGCCGGTCGCGCGCCCGTTGATCGAATTCGCCTCGTGCCGTCGGGCCGACATTCAGCAGCAGGTTTCCATTCTTGCTCACCCCGTCAATCAACAGCCATAGCAACTGCTTCACGTTTTTCCAGGATTGTTCATCGCGGTGGTACCCCCACGATCCGGAAAACGTCTGGCACCCCTCCCAAATCACGGGCTGACCCGTCGCGTCCCGCATGGGTTCCATGGGTTGATATTGTTCCGGTGTAACGAAATCCGGCGGATACGGCAAATCGAGACGGTTGTTCACTATGATGCCGGGCTGCAACTGGCGGGTCAGCGCCAGCAGTGTTTCGGATTCCCAGTCGTCACGCCCCTTGCCATCCTCGCCGGGATAGGAAAAGTCGTACCACATGAGGTCAATCTTTCCGAACTGGGTCAGCAGTTCCGTAACTTGGTTGCGCATGTACGCGGCGTACTGGCGCACATCGCGACCCTGATGGGCCTCGCGATAGGTGCTGTCCGAGGCGCGTGGATGGTTACGGTCCACCGGAAAATCCGGATGGGTCCAATCAAGTAACGAGTAGTAGAAACCGATACGCAGCCCTTCCTGACGGAAGGCATCGACCAGCGGCTTCAGTAAATCGCGTTTGGCCGGGGTACGGGTGGCTTTGAAATCGGTGTACAGACTATCCCACAGGCAAAACCCGTCATGGTGGCGAGTGGTGACAACCATGTATTTCATCCCCGCCGCGCGCGCCATGCGCGCCCAGGCCACGGGGTCGTACAAATCCGGGTCAAAATGGTCAAAAAATCGCCGGTAGAACTCATCGGTCATTTCTTCGTAGCGCTTCACCCATTCGTGGCGCGCACCCAAGGCATACAGACCCCAGTGAATAAACAAGCCGAAACGCGACTCAACAAACCAGGCGGTGTCGGGTTGCGGCGTAGTTGCTGTTGAACGAGCAAGCGGTGGCTTGGTAGGGCTCATAAGAAACATCCTTTTTTGTTCGGCCAGACGTGTGGCTTGGCGCGAAACTCTACAGGGCCGACCCGTCCGCCGCAATCCCTTTAACGTCGGCGCTGGCGTCGGACCAAATCGCCGGGAACGGGCACGGCCGCGATCAGGCAACGTGTATAGCCGGCCTGCGGATCGTCAATGACTTGTTCCACCGGCCCCTCCTCTACCAACCGGCCGGCCCGCATGACGCCGACATAATCGGCGATCCGGCGCACGACGCTGACGTCGTGCGATATAAAGAGATAGGAGAGACCATATTTTGTTTTCAGTTGCATCAAGAGCTCGATTACCTGAGCTTGCACCGTGACGTCCAGCGCGCTGACCGCCTCGTCGCAGACGATGAAGGCGGGTTCCAAAGCCATCGCGCGCGCAATACAGATACGCTGGCGCTGGCCGCCGGAGAATTCGTGTGGATAGCGCCACATCATATCGGGCGACAAGCCGACTTCCCCCAACCAGTGCGCGGCCAAATCCTCCACCCGGCCCGGCAACCGGTGGTGCAAGCGGGGCGCCTCGGTGATGATGTCCAGGATGTTCAGGCGCGGGTTGAGCGAGGAAAACGGATCCTGGAAGACCATCTGCAACTGACGCCGGTAAGGCTGCCACTGGCGTGACGTCCGGCCGGATAGCTGTTGCCCATTGTAGAAGATTGCGCCATCGCTTAGCGGGTCCAGTCCCAAAATGGAGCGGCCCAGGGTGGTCTTGCCGCTACCGGATTCCCCGACCAGACCGTAGGTGTAGCCTCTCGGGATACGGACCGTTACGCCATCCACCGCCTTGATATGGCCCACCGTCCGAGCCCAGATCCCCCGCCGCACCGGGAACCAGATCCGTACGGATTTCACCCGGACTACCGGCTCATCGTTAGCCACGGTGGCGGATTCGGGTTTGGGCGGCAAGTGATCGGTCAGACGCGGCACGGCCGCCAGCAGGCGGCGGGTGTACGGGTCGCGCGGCTGGTCGAATAGCGGCTCGGCCTCCCCTTCCTCCACCAGGCAACCGTCCTTCATCACCAGCACGCGGTCGCATAACTCCCAGATCACGCCCATATCATGGGTAATGAACAAGATGGCCGTTTCCCGCTTTTTCATCTGCAGAATCAAATCGAAAATCTGAGCTTGAATCGTTACGTCCAGCGCCGTCGTCGGTTCGTCGGCGATGATTAGCCGCGGATCCAGCATAAGCGTCATGGCAATCATAGCCCGTTGCCGCATACCACCGGAAAACTGGTAAGGGTAGGCCCGCATCCGCTCGGCGGCATCGGGTATCCCCACCTTGTCGAGCCAATCCGCCGCAATCCGCCACGCTTCACGCGCGCTGCGGTCCGGGAAATGGATCCGCTGGGCCTCGACCAGTTGGTTGCCGACCGGATGCAGCGGGCTGAGCGCAGTCATCGGTTCCTGAAAAATAACGCCGATTTCGCGCCCGCGCACTTTTTTCAGTTCTGCGGGCGTCAACCGCAGCAGGTCACGGCCTTGAAACCAGGCCTCTCCGGCCGCGATCTCACCCGGCGGCCGGGGAATCAACTGCAGCAGGGCCATCCCGGTCACCGTCTTGCCGCTGCCGGATTCGCCGACCAGACCGCAGATCTCGCCGCGCCGGATATCGAACGAGACATTCTCGACCGCCCGCACCCGTTGCCCGTCACTCGTGAAGTGCACCGAAAGGTTCCGTACCTGCAGCAGTGGATCGCTGCCGGTGGGTCTTCGGGTCTGGTTGGATTGCGCTTCCATGATCTGGGGTTAATTTGCCACATAAGGTCGCTATGTCCAATACCTATTGGATACCGCCAAGAGTGGACGTCGGCGAGCCGATTGCGCTGTAAGAAATTGACGGAGTAATTGCTTGGGCGGAACGTGTATGGAGGCTGTTATGGAACCTGGAGAGACTTGGTCATGTCGAGGACCTTTATCGGCGCGGCGCTGATTGGCTCGTGGGCAAGAACGGGATTAATGTAAAATGTTGTCATGTCGAGCGTAGCGAAGCGACGTCGAGACATCTCCGTCT
>SLLF01000226.1 GCA_007134175.1 Kiritimatiellia bacterium
GAATGCCCAGGAGACGGAATCCGCCGCCAACAATGAAACGCCGGGGGCAACGGCAGATGCAACACTCCCCCGCGGGGCCTCGGAGCAGTTTCTATGGAAGCCGGTTTCTGAGCACGGATCGCTGGTAATTCTGTTGCCCGCCAGCCTGCGGGGAAGGGTTACGGGCTGCACGCTCAGCAGTGCGTCAGCCGGCACGGTGGCCGGACGCTTCGCCGGCGATACCCATAACGGCTATCGCCCCCACTACCGCTTCAACCAGCGTGGTGACGCCTACGGGACGAGCATCACGGTCACGGCCACGCTCAGCGACGGCAGCACACGGTCATGGTTTGTCCCCAACGGGGCGCAGCGGACCACCCATTGACACCTGGCACTTTACGGTGCCGCGCGATGACCAACCGGCACGGCGACGAACAGGCGCAGAGTACGTTCATTGGTTTGTTCCGCGAAGGTACGTGCGCGCCTACTGTGAATAACCGTCGGATACGAGAACCGGCGTTCAAGCAGTAACTGTTCGTCCCCCCCCCAGTGCAGTGGATAGAAATCGAGGCCTTGATCGGTACTGGTTAACCATATCATACGGCCCTCCCGTGCCGCCTGCCAGCGCTGGATGAGTGCCACGCGCTGCGCGTTGTCCGCCACAAACTCCGACTGCCACAGGTGTTGTCCGTTCAGGACATCAAAACCATACGCCACTGTCAACGGCGTGCCCCAGCGCGGATCGTCGGCGATGATCAGGTCATTCGCCTGCAGCTCCCCGGCCAGCTCGTGCAATACGGAGACCAATCCACGATAATCGCCCACCCGCGCCGCCCGGCGGGACATCTTCAACCCGTCATACAGCCCCCACACGGTCACTACGGCAAGCAGTGCGGCCAACCATGGCCAACGCCGCCAGCGCACCGCGAGCCATAGCAGTAGCCCTGCCTGCGCCAACATGAGCCACGGCATCCAAAACACGAAGAACCGCCGCAAGGCCCACGGATAGATGGGCGCGATACCCGGCTGGATCAACAGCAAGACCACCAGCATCCCTAAGCCCAGCAACACCCGCTCCAAGTGGGTCGAGCATAACGGCAGGAAACTGAGCACGATGAGACCGATGCCGGCCCATGCCGTGTTCACCATTCCCTGAAAAGGAATCAGCATCAAGAGGACGCGCCAAGGCACATCTATCGTCGGCAGGTAGCGGGTCAGCCCCAGTGTGGCGGTGGCGATCCGGCCCGATGACGCACTGACCGCCCCGGCCAGCAGTAAACCGCCCAACACCGCTAGGCTTAGCCGAATGCCCCGCATGTCCCATTTCAGCCAGCGCACCGACCGGTTCCAGCCACTCACGGTTATGCCCACGAGGGCACAAAGCGCCCAGCCCAATACAATAAGGGCCAGTGCATTGTCCTTCGCCTGCAAACGATCAATCGTGATTGGGGCCCACAACCCATTCCAGCCAATGCCCAAGGCCAGGGCCGCGAAACAGACGGCATAACGCCAGCGACGCCGACCCGGTGCCCCTTGCTCATCCCACCATGCAGCGAACACCAGACCCACGGCAAGCAACAAGGCCGCATTCAAATGATTAATGACGGCCAAGACCAGCCCCAGAATCGCCACCCAGGGAAGAGACCCCGGCCAGGAACGGAAATCGCGCCAGACCAAGGCGATCCCGCTGATTAAAAAGAGATATAGCATCTCCGCCGTGGGCAGGGCCTGATGGTACCACCACCAGGATGCGAGTGCGACTGGAATGAGCAACCCGTAACGGAAGCGTCCCTCAAAACCCAGCATGCCCGCCAAGGCCAGCCAAACGGGCAGGCACCACCAAGCCGTCAGCGTCGCCTGGCGGAACAGCATCGCCTCGCCGCCTAATCGATACAGCCAAGCCCCCCAAACGGCGGTTACGTGAAAATGATAGAGCGGCATGGCCCCATCATCCAACCGCACGGGAACAGACGGGAACAGTTCATGGTAATCTGCCTCGGCATGGGTAAAGAGGCGGCGTTCCTCAACAGACATCCGCGTGAACAGACTATCGGTGCGGGCTTGAATACCGTTGCGCTGGGCAATCGCAATGGCATTATTCTGATATATTCCGGGATCCCAACCGCCCGCCAACCACTCGGAGCGCAGTGGCAGCAGCAGGGCGAAAAGGGTCAGGACCGTCAAGGCCCCGATCCCGATCAAACCCGCGCTCAGGCGCGGGCGTAAGACCGGGCGAGCGTACAGCCGACCCCCCCCAACCAGTAAGAGCCCCAGCCACGCCGCCCAGTCGGCCGCCACCGTCCACCAACCGAACGGAACCAGGATCAGGGCCAAGGCTAGGTTGAGGAGACACCCGAGCAAGATCGAGCGCGCAAAGCCCGCCCAGTCAAACCAGCGGGCGGGAATGCAAGGGGAACCTTGCCACGCCGCTCCCAGTCCGTACACGCGGAGCGCCAGGAGCAGTGCTCCGCCGATTAGTTCGAAGGGGGGAATTCCCATGGCACCCCGCTAGCCAGCGTCGCGAATTCCCTGCCAAACCCCCAACACGCATCCAGGAAGTCGCGCTAGCTGTAGCCGCTTAATACTCCTGGCGCTGAGCCCCGTGGGGAATAGGCCAATGCACCGTCCCACCTTCAATCAAGTCCGCCACCAGATAGATATTCGACCCATAAGCCGAGCCGTGCTGGGTAAAACGGTAATGAGGACGGCGTCCGTTATGGACATCACCGGCGAAGCGCCCTTGCTCAATAACACCACCATTGGAATTGGCGATGTGGGCTGACCGCACATTGCCGCGGTACTGCGGGGGCAGCAACGCCACTAAACGGCCATCCGATTCCGACCGCGGCTTCCAGACAAACCCGCCACCCTCGCCATGCGAGCCTATGCTATCACCACTGCTGCTACTGTCCAAACAACCACTGACCAAGGCCGCTACCATGATCAAACCCAATCCCTGCGCGATTTTTTTCATACTATTCCTTTTTTTATGTTGTTCCAACCTGTGGCACTTTTCCCGTACCGTTTCATACAAGAGCCTGGAGGAACCGCAAGCGGCGTATACTACCCTGCACCGGCGAAGAGGCAAGGCATAAAAATGAGCCTGGCTGCCAGGCAGGTGCTTGAACCGGAAGGCGGGTTTCTGCTTAACTGGATTCCGGGGTGCGTGGTCGTTGCATCCCGGTCAATCAGGGACGAGGATCGGTCGCCGCAGAAGAAGATAAATTAACTTATGCGCCAGTCAACAACAGACGCGCCTGTTTGGCGCAAGTGGCTTGTATCTAACCGGCGACGCCTGCAGCTGGCGGGCTGCTGTGGGGCGCTCCTGTTGTTGCTGCGTATCACCCGCACAGCGGATGCGGCCTGGATACAGCCCCGCTTACTGTTATTGGTCATAGCCGGCTTGGCGCTTGGTTCGGCGATAACCTGGGCCACTTCCTGGCGCCGAAACACCCGCGCAACGGTCCCGCGCGGCAGGGGCGGGGTCACGCAGGCACTGCTCGCAGGGGCACTGATCTACTTCTGCTCATCCGCCGTTCTGGACCCATGGTTCTTTCCAACGAGGTGGGTCGGGGCAGCAGGACTATTGGAAGCGCCTTGGCGTCACGGAGCCGCGCGCAGCCTGCTGCTGGCGATACCCATCGCCTGGTTATGGCCGGTGGCTGCACGACGACAGGCCGTTTGGGCAACCGTTTGCATCGCCTGCGTCGGC
>SLLF01000132.1 GCA_007134175.1 Kiritimatiellia bacterium
AACGCGTCCAGCGATTGATCGTACAGCGTCGCCACCATTTCCGCCACCGCCCGCTCGGCGTCCGGTCCCCGGATCACCGCCGTCCATGTCTCCTCCTGTCCCGGGCGCAGTTTGGACGTGAACCGTTCCCATGAGAGCGTAAGTTCCTGGTTGTCCCAGGGCACCTCCACCACGCGCTGATCTATGTAGGCGCGATTCTCGCGCACCATCGTCGCGCGCACGGTAAAACCGCCGCGCATCGATTCCGTCACCTCCTGAGTCACCGCCGCCTGCGTCACCCCGGATTCCGTCCAGAACCGCTGCATGATGCGCCCGTCCTGCTCGATCTCCAGATAGACACGGGCCGTATCATAGCCCGACCCCCACCACGCCGAGAAGGTTTCGCCCGGCTGGATGCTCCAGGTGGGCGCCTTAAAGATATAAGGCACCTTCACCTCAAGCTGGTCCGCGGACGGATCCAGCACCATCAAGGGGTGTTCCGCGTGGACCGGCTCGCCGAACCGGTCCTCCGTCTCCAGTACCAGCCGGTACGCGCCTGCCGGTAACGCCCATTCCAATTCCGCTCGTCCTGTGGCGTCAGTCGTAAAGGACCGGGTATCCAACACCTCACCCAACGGCCAATTGCGCGGATCCGACATGGTTAGTGCCTCCGGTGTTTCCGTCGCCCGGAATCTCCTCCACACCGGCGCTAATCGAGCGCGTGGCACCTGGGTCGGCGCCTCCAGCGCATGGATACGCACCGTGCCCGAGGCGGACTGGCCCACGTCGTCCAGCGTTGTGGTCCGTATCGTGACGGGAAACGTTTGATCCTCTTCCAGCCAATCATCCGCCTCCAGCGATGCGCGGAGCGCGGTGTAACCGACGTTTACCACCCGTTGTGCCGACCGCGTCTCGCCGGCCGCGTCGGTCACATCCGCATGGACCGTGTACCGGAACGTCGGTTCCTGGTCGCGCGGCACGGCCGGATCGGGCCGGGCAACAAAATTTATGGCAAAGGCGCCCTCACGATCCGTCGTCGCCACACCGTGGGCAATCTCCTGGCTGGACGAGCCAACAACTGCCCCCCCGAAGCGCCAGCGCCACCAGCCCGGCCAGCGTACTTCGCGCACCACCCGCCAGCGCACTTGCGCCCCGTCCGTCGCCGCGCCGGTATAAGCGGTGGCCACCCCCTTAACCTCGACCTCGTCATTCAGCCGTGGGGCCGTTTCCGGTGCGTCGAGTGTGACCTGAAAAGTAGGCCGCTTGTATTCCTCGACCCGCACCCCGGTAGTCCCCGGCGGGTTAAGCACACGGATCTGCATCTGGCCCATTAAGCGGTCGCGCGGCGCGGTGAAATGGCCGCTGAACGAGCCGTAATCGTTGGAGCGCAACTGCAGTTGTTCCACCCGCTCACCATTGACATCCCGCAACTCCACCTGAACGGTGCGGCCCGACAGCACCTCGTACTGCTCATTCGCCGCGTCCGTGCGAATGGCGATGCCCTTGAACCGGATGGATTGGCCGGGCCGGTAGATCGCCCGGTCGGTAAACAGCACCGTCCGGTCCGGCTGGTCTGATCGACGCCAATGGTGAACACCAAGGGCATTAGCCACGGCCAGTGCCTGGCCGTTGTGTTCGGCCATGAAGATATATTGCGTCCGTTCCCCCGCCTGCATACGGAAAAATCCGTTCTGGTCGGTGCGCAGTGAGCGCTGCTCTTTGGGCGGACGATTCCAATCGTGCGTCCACACGCGTATCCGCGCGTTGGCGATCGGCTCACCCGCATCCGCGTCCAGCACAAAGCCTTCAATATCCATCGAGCCGGGGCGCTGGCGCAGCACCAGCGCCAGCTCGCTCACCCACACCCACGTTGCCACGACTTGGTTGTTACGCGTGCGGAAGGCTTCGTCGAAACTGGCCAACACCACGTAGAAACCGGGCTCGATAGCCGCCGGTACCGGCAACGCCTCGACCCGATCCCGGAAATCCGGCGTCGGCGGCAGTGCCACGGACCATTGGTGCGCCGGTTCTTTGGTCAGTAGATCATCCAGTTCCTGTCGCGAGATACGTTCCGGTTGCCAGCGCACGTCCTCGCTCGTCAATCGCGCCACAAAATCCGCCGGTATCAGGCGCAAATAGACCTTGTCCAGATTGCGGTAGCGTAGTTCCAGCAGGGGTTCGGACCCGTTCCAAACCCGTTCCGTCGAAATAGATTGATCCGGCGCGGCGATTTGCGCCGCCAACGCCCGGCACTGGCGGCCGCCCGGCGTGTCGGAAAAGCGCTGCGCCCCGCGTGTGGCTACCGCGTGCGCTTCCACCAGCTTATCTAGTGACCGCAGCGCATCGGCGCGGTCATGCATCGCGCGCGCGACGATGTCCCGATCGCCGTGCCGCTCTTCAAAGCGGTGCAAGGCCGCTATATAGCGGACGGGCTTCTCCTCACCCGCCGCCAGGTTGTAGCCGAAACGCAACCGCGCCAGGTCCCAGTCAGCCAACGCGTCCGCGTTGCCGGCCGCCTGATGAAACCGGAGCAGGTCCTGGTAGAGTCGCACCGCTTTGTAGATCGGCGACGCCGTATCCGTCGTCGGTGGTTCCCAGCGCATGAAATCCTCCGGCCCGGCAAAGATGGGGCTATCGGCCGACAGCACGAAGGCGTCCTGCGGCTGCGCCGCCGCCTGTTCGCCGCTGGTATAGAAATCCAGCGCGTTGGCTGCGATGAAGTCGTAGAGCGTGGTACGATAGCGGTCGGGCAGCGTACCTTTGACCAGGATGGCATCGAAGTCTTCAATCGGGGTGGCTTGGATCGTCGCCACATCCGCCAGCGCAGCGGTAAAGCGGGCGTCGATTTCCGCCAGGATACGCGGCAGGTCCCAGGTGGTGATATCCGTGCCCGGCGCTTCCTGCGTTGTGGTGCGTTGCATGAACCGCCAGCGGTTTTGCCGGAAGAAGTGGTAGTGCCAGTGGGCTTGTATGGCTTGCAGCACCGGTTGCATGGGGACCGGTGCGCGGGCCAGCTCGGCGTCCATGCGTGTGATCAGCTCCTCCGCCCGGTTACCTTCCACTGTTGCCTCAAGGGCGATCTTCTGGGTAATCGCCCGCGCCGCCTCCGCCCAGTGCTCCGCGGCCAGGGTTTCCTCGATGATCGGTTCCAACCGTTCGATGGCCGTCCGCGGCAGTCCCTCCTCCATCGCCTCGTAGACCGCCTCCCATGGATCGGCTTCCGCCACCGACCACGCGATTCCCAGCAGCAACATTCCGCCCAACAACCCGTGTTTCATACCCACCTCCCGCGTTCCAAACCTTGGAAGCAAATGTACGCCACTTTTCCAATCCTTGGAACTCAATTCCCAACCAATCAACCGGCTGGCCCCAACGTGGCCAGCTACAGCAGACAGGGCACGAATCACACAAGGCTCCGCTGTAGCCGGGCGCGGTGAGCCCGGCTGGGGACGGACAACATGGGAATGCAACAGACCAACCGCCCCGGCCCGAAACGGCTGGCCCCAGCGTGGCCAGCTACAGCAGATAGGGCATAGATGGCCAGGTATATCTGCGCCTGGCTACGTTTGGGAATGTCTTGTCAAATCTTCAAGCATTGTTGTCCACTTCGTCCACTTGTATTGCCCGCCTGCTCGCGACGATTGTCGCCCATGGGGAGAAAGGGAGAAAGGGGTCAGGGAGAAAGGGGAGAAAGGGGTCAGTCATTGTATATTGCTCTTTTCAGCAGGCGGGTTTTCTGTTCGTTCAGCACTCGATTGCCGAGTAATCTACGACGCTGCGCATTGATGAGTCGGCTGCAATGACCGCGGCTCCCCATCTTCAGGGCCTCACATAGCCAATCCAGTGGCACACTGGTTTGGGAGGCAATCAGCTCGGCCAGCATGACCTTGTCTTTATCGGCGGCTTTTCTTAACCGGAGCGCGTTCACATCGAGTCCTAACGTACGGCAGCCGCCCTCCAGAATTTTCCGGGCATGCGCCAATCCGTGATCGCGCCTCTGCGCCCCGGCATATCCGTCTGCCGGAGCCTGCTTGGCGGCACGCCCCCCGTCTTCAAGGAAACCGAGCATGCGTTCTTTGAACTGTTCTGAACCAAAATACCACCCTCGACGCAACGTCGCCTGCAACGTCAACCCCGGGAGTGACTCAACATCGACCAGTCCCGCCGACTCAGCCCCTTCCTGCACTACCCGGCGATCGAGTCGTTCGAGGTACTTTTTTCGCCCCTGCACGGAGTCGGGAAGTCCGCAGGCACCAAACACCCGATCCGCACCCTTTCTTGCACCAGCGGGTGTTTTACGCTAGGATGGCAATCCGGCAGCCGTACGGCGACCCGCACGGCTATGCTGCACCACCCGTTGGCGACGGGGCAAGAACCAATTGGAAGGACTGGATATTTTGACCACTGACCCGACATTACCGCCGTTTGGGCCGCGGCATATCGGACCCAGCGCGACCGAGCAAACAGAGATGTGCCGTACGCTTGGCGTGGCAGCGCCGGCCGAGTTGATCGACGAATGCCTGCCGCCTGCTATCCGCAACGAATCCCCGCTGGATTTGCCCGCCGCCTTGGATGAAGCGGAGCTGCTGCGCCATCTGCGCGCGATCAGCCGTTGTAACCGGCCTGGCCGGTCGTTTATCGGGCAAGGCTATTACGGTTGTGTCACACCGGCTGTGATCCAGCGCAATTGCTTCGAAAACCCGGGCTGGTACACCCCGTATACGCCGTACCAGGCGGAGATCGCCCAGGGGCGCCTGGAATCCCTGCTCAATTTTCAAACGATGGTGTCCGACCTGACCGGTATGGACCTAGCCAACGCCTCGCTGCTGGACGAAGCGACGGCAGCGGCGGAGGCGGTGACGTTGTGCTACCGCATGCAGGCCAGCCCGTCGCGTAGCCAACGCCACACGCTGCTTATTGCGGATCACTGTTTCCCTCATGTGATCGACGTGGTCCGTACCCGGGCGGAACCGCTGGGCATCCGTTGTCACACGGGATGCGTGGACGAGCTGCCGTGGAATGGTGATGTGTTCGGGTTACTGTTACAGACGCCCGGCACCCAGGGTAACGTCATCGATTTACGGCGCTGGATCGATCACGCCCACAATGCGGGCGCGTTGGTGGCCGTCGGCAGCGACCTCCTGGCGTTGACGCAATTGACCCCGCCGGGGGAATGGGGTGCCGATGTCGTCTACGGCAGTGCCCAGCGCTTCGGCGTCCCGTTGGGATACGGCGGACCACACGCCGCGTTCTTTGCCACCCGCGAGAAATTCAAGCGGGCCGTACCCGGTCGCCTCGTCGGCGCGGCCCAGGACCGCTTAGGCGAGGTGGGCTACCGCCTGGCACTTCAGACGCGTGAACAACATATCCGCCGCGAAAAGGCTACCTCCAATATCTGTACCGCCCAGGCGTTGCTGGCCAACATGGCCGCCTTCTATGCCATTTACCATGGGCCGACCGGGCTGCGGCAAATGGCCGCCCGCATTCATTCGCAGGCCGTGCAACTGGCCCGCGGCTTGCAACAACTGGGCTATGCACTGGTGCACGACCATTTCTTCGACACGGTATGCGTCCGCACGGAGCAGGCCGAAACCATCCGCGCCGCAGCCATGCAGCGGGAATACCATTTCCACTATGGAGCGCCACAGGCGGTACAGCTCTCGCTCGACGAAACCACCACCGATGCCGACCTGGCTGCAATTCTGGACTTGTTCACCGCCGCAACCGACCGGCCGGGCTCACCGCGCCCGGCTACAGCACCCAACGGGCCGGGCTCACCGCGCCCGGCTACAGCACCCAACGGGCCGGGCTCACCGCGCCCGGCTACAGTGGACGATCCGGCCACTACCGCGTTTGCCTGGCCTGCCGCGTTGGTGCGAAAGACACCTTTTCTGACACATCAAGTCTTTGAGTCGCATCAGACCGAAACAAAGCTGATGCGCTACATGAAACAGCTTGAACGGAAAGATCTGGGGTTGGATACCGCCATGATCCCGCTGGGTTCCTGTACGATGAAATGTAACCCGGCCCTCACCATGGCCGCGTTGTCGTGGCCCGAATTCAGCGGGTTGCATCCGTTTTTGCCCCGTGATTGCGCCGCCGGTTACCAACAGTTGATCGACGATTTAGCCGGTTACATCGCGATCATGACCGGGCTGGATGCCGTATCGTTCCAGCCCAATTCCGGGGCCCAGGGGGAATATGCCGGTCTGCTGACGATTCGCGCGTGGCACCGGGCTCACGGTGAAACCGCTCGTGATGTGGCGCTGATTCCCGAATCCGCCCATGGAACCAACCCGGCTTCGGCGCAGATGGCCGGTCTGAAAGTGGTGCTGGTGCGCTGCACCGCAGACGGGGCGATTGATGCGGCTGACCTGCAGGCGAAACTGGACGCGCACGCAGGGCGGGTGGCCGCCTTCATGGTGACCTATCCCTCCACCTTTGGCGTGTTTGAAGAGGGAATCAAGGAGCACTGTGCCGCTATCCATGCGCATGGCGGCCAGGTTTATATGGACGGCGCGAATCTCAACGCGCAAGTGGGGTTGACGTCGCCCGGCCTGCTGGGCGCGGATGTATGCCACCTGAATCTGCACAAGACCTTCGCCATTCCACATGGCGGCGGCGGGCCCGGAATGGGGCCCATCGCCGTGGCGCGTCATCTGGCGCCTTTCCTGCCCAGTCACCGTCTGAACGCGGAGGGAAAGAGTGGCGCAACAGCGGGAGCGGTCAGCGCCGCCCCGTGGGGCAGCGCCAGCCTGCTGTTGATCCCGTACGCCTATGTCCGCCTACTCGGGGCCGACGGCGTGACGGCCGCCACGCGTACGGCCATCCTGAACGCCAACTATATCAAGCAGCGACTTCAAACACATTATCCGGTCCATTACGCCGGTCGCAACGGGCGCGTGGCGCATGAACTAATTTTTGACTGTCGCCCCTTCAAGGAATCGGCTGGCATCACGGAGATTGACGTAGCCAAGCGGTTGATGGATTACGGTTTTCATGCGCCCACCGTGGCTTGGCCCGTGCCGGGCACCTTGATGGTGGAGCCGACGGAAAGCGAGGCACTGGACGAATTGGACCGTTTTTGCGATGCGATGATCGCGATTCGCGGGGAAATCGACGCGATCGCCGAGGGGCGCGCCGACCGCGCCGACAACGTGCTGCGCAATGCGCCGCACACGGCAGCCGAAGTGATCGCAACGGAGTGGAACCATACCTACTCGCGGGAGGCGGCGGTGTATCCTTTGCCTTTTGTGCGTGCCCATAAGTTCTGGCCGGCCTGTGCGCGTATCGACAACGTACAGGGCGATCGCCAGCTTGTCTGTACCTGCCCGCCGCTCAGCGCCTATGCCAAGGAGCCTGCGCCATGAGCCACGGCCCAGCTGCGCCATCACCGGTGCGTGGCGGGTGGTGGATGGTGGGCCTGACCCTGCTGGCGGGCGTCGCCATTACGCTGGTGGTCTGGCAACGGACCATTGAACGCCAGGTGGTGGCGGTGCGTGACCAGTTCCAGCGCGAGGCGGCCACGCTGCGCGCCAACATCGTGGATGAGCTGCGGATCACGACCGAGGTGCTTGATTCCATCCGGGCATTGCATGCGGTATCCGACGAGATTCACCCGGCGGCGCTCGAGGAATTTGTGCAGCGCGGCATGGCGCATCAACGGGCAATACTGGGAGGGTTTGGCTTCGCGCAACGGATCAGCCACCCACTGCGCCGCGCCTTGGAAGAGGCCTACCGCGAGGCGCCGGCCACCGGCTACCTAATCAGGGAATGGAATGAATCCGATTTCGAGGTGGTGCCGGCCGTCAACCGGCCGGTCTATTTCCCTTTGACGTGGCAAACCGACGACGAAATCCTGCATGTCCCGGTGGGTTTTGATCTAGCCGCTTTTTCCGCCGCCGCCGAGGCGATCCAGCAGATGGTCGAGCGGCGGGGTGCAGTGCTGGTACCCCGGCCCATCCCAGTGGCATCCCCGCCACAACATTGGATTTTTTCGCCTATTTTTCAGCGGACGATTGCCGGATTGCCGGAGGTGGCTGACCGGCCACTGCTCGGTTTTGCGGTCGGTTTACTCCACATCGATATATTGCGGCAACGGGCCAAGGAGCGTAGTGGGTTGCCTGACGATCTCCACTTTACGCTGATGCCGGTAGCCGACGACGACATCGACCCATATCAGCGGGTTGGGACGCCGCCGGAAACCTGGCATTACCTTCAGGAAGTAGCGGTATTGGACCAAACGTGGGCCCTGACCGTGGAAAGGACAGGCCCCGTTGCACCGGCACGGGCTTGGGGCGTATGGGCGGCGGGATTCAGTATTACCGGGTTAGTGGCCAGTCAATTGGTGCTGTTGATTGGCCGGCAGCGGCGGATTGCGCAGGAAGTGCAAACGCGCACGGCAGAATTAGAAACCGCCAATCGGCAACTGGCCGACGAGATGCGCGAACGCAGCCGTCTGGAACATCTGATGGGCGAAGCGCGCAGCCGTGAGCGGCGGCAACTCGGCCGTGATTTACATGACTCGCTGGGGCAAAAGCTGGCCGGCGCGGTCTATCTGAGCCGTTCACTGGTACGTCGCGTCGAGCCGCACGATCCAGATGGCGCCGACCATGCCCGCCAACTGAATGCGACCTTGAAAGAGGCGGTGCAACAGGTGCGCGGTTTGGCGCGCGGCCTGGCACCGGTGGATTTGCAAGGTGAGGGTCTGGGCGATGCCCTGCATGAGCTGGCCAAGGAAGTGGCCGGCGTCTTTTCCGTTGACTGCACCGTCAGCTGTGAGCCGTCCCTCTCTTGGCCCACGGCACCACACGTGGCGGAACCCCTCTATTTTATTGCGCGTGAGGCCGCCTACAATGCGGCCCGTCATGGTAAACCGCAGCACATTGATATCAAATGGCAACCCGACGATCACGACGGGGTCGCGATGATCATCGAAGACGATGGAACGGGACTACCCGTGCCGGTGCCCAGTGGCGGGCTGGGTTTGCAAAACATGCGGCACCGTGCTGAGTTGTTGCAGGGGATCTTGGAATGGGCTGACCGTCCACCGCATGGCGTGCGGGTGATTGGCCGGTTTCCGCGCACGGTTATGGAAAAGGAACAACCATGATGCTACCGAAAGATGTACCACTGCCTTTGTTTATAACCGGCACCGATACCGGCATTGGCAAGACCGTGGTCGCGGCCATGGTACGTCATTGCTTGCAGCAGCGCGGACGGGATGTGGCCTACATGAAACCGGTCCAGACCGGTTGCGAATTCCGTGACGGGGCGTGGATCGCTCCCGACCCGGACTGGGTCACCCGGGTAACGGGTCCTTGTAGTACCGCCGCCGTGGCGGATGCGGTATGTCCCTATGCCTTTCGCTTGCCCGCCTCCCCGCATCTGGCGGCAGCGGAGGATAAAGTAACGATTGAGCCAGACCGCATCCTTGCTGCGTACCAGCAACTGGCCGCCGCACATGAGTCCGTGCTGGTCGAAGGTGCCGGTGGTGTCTGGGTGCCATTAACGAAAAAGGAAACCATGCGGGATTTGATGGTCGCATTGGGATTG
This sequence comes from Kiritimatiellia bacterium, assembly GCA_007134175.1. Taxonomy (GTDB): domain Bacteria; phylum Verrucomicrobiota; class Kiritimatiellia; order SLAD01; family SLAD01; genus SLLF01. The sequence goes on from SLLF01000132.1 coordinate 9,535, forward strand.
CCCGTGCTGGTGGTGGCGCGCGCGGGGTTAGGGACCCTGAACCATACGCTGCTGACGTTGGAATCCTTGCGGTCGGTCGGCCTGACCGTTGCCGGCTGTGTGCTGGTACAGACCACCCCCGAGCCGTGGGGGCCCATTGAAAGCGACAACATCACCACCATCGAGCGTTGGGGACAGACAACTATTTGGGCCTGTCTCCCCTATACCCCCGAGCTGGCCAATAACGAATGGGACGAGCCCACCTTTAGGGCGTGGGTGGACGCGGGCCATTTAGCACCACTTTAAGAGTGGCGAAGAACTGGAGGGGACAGCTATAGGCGGCGCTCCGGCGGCGGCGCCGATTTCCCAAGAATCGAAGAAAGAGAGCGGGCGTTTTTTCCATATCATCTTCCCCTACAATAATCTCATGACGGTGCCGCATCCTCTTACGGTACGGGCGCCACACAGCAGCAGCATTCGCTGGCCCGGTCGCCGTAGGTGAGGCCGACGCGGATATGGGTGTGGCCGCCCGCTTCCAGCGCGGCCTGGGCGGAGGCCAACGCCAGATCGGGCTCGTTGCAATCGTCACTCAAATGGGCCAGCAGGATCTGTTGCAGGGTAGGGCCCGCAATCTCCGTGAGCAGGTTGGCGGCGGCTTGATTGGATAGGTGACCCTGCCGACCGCGAATCCGCTGCTTTAGCGACCACGGTCGGTTACAGTCGCGCAGCAGCAACTCGTCATGGTTGGATTCCAGCACAATCAACTGACAATTGCGCAGCTGCTCGCGAATCAGCCCAGTGGCCATGCCCATATCGGTCACGATCCCGGCACGTAGCCCGTCGTGCTCCACAATAAAGCCGACCGGATCGTAGGCGTCGTGCGGCACGGAAAAGGGTTTCAAGGTGAGATCGCCAACGGTGAAAGGATGCCCGGTGGTGAAGATATTCCAGGGCAAGTCAGCCCAATCGGGATAGCGGGCCAAGGCTTCCGCTGTACCGGCATTGGCATAGGCCGGCACGTTGTGCCGTCGTTGCAGCACACGCAAACCCATAATGTGGTCCTGGTGCTCATGACTGATGCACACCGCCTGCAACGCGTCGATCGACCCGCCGATGGTTTCCAGGCGTTGCTTGATGCGCCGGCCACTCAGTCCGGCATCGATCAGCACGGCGGTGTTGGCCGACGCCACCCAGGTGCAGTTGCCCGAACTGCCGCTGGCCAGCACGCAGAGGCGCAGGCCGTGTCCGTCCGTGGTCACCGTGGCAGTGATCAGGGGGTTGTCGCTGATGGGGGTTGCAACCATTGTCGAACTTTCCGTAAAGCTTGATCTTCAATCTGTTTGATTCGGGCGCGCGTCAATTGCAATTCATTCCCGGTCTCTTCTAAGGTGTGGCCGGCAATGAACCGCATCTCCATCACGCGCCGTTCGCGGTCCGGCAGGCGGGCCACCGCCTGCCAGATTTCTGCCCGTTCCGCCGCTTGCCAGGCATCCGCGGCGGCGTCTTCCGCGATCAAATCGTAGAGTGTAGTCTCCTTCTCCGCGCCGATCAAGGCATCCAGCGAGAGCGGCGGAGTGGGGGCATGCGCCCACTGCTCCAGAAACGGACGCAAACGCTTGACACGCTCCTCCGCGAGGTCCGTTGTCTGCGCCAAATCCGCATCGGTGGGCAGGGGTTTACCGGCCGCGCGCGCGGCCGTCAACGCGGTCAGCAGGCGTTCGATTTCATGACCGGGCCGGATGCCTAGCAATCCGGAGCGGGTGTGGTCCCGGAAGAAATTGCGCAACCGGTTGCTGATGGCGCGCTGGGCATAGGCGTAGAACGGCGTGCCGCGCGTGAAATCGAACTTGCGGATGGCGTGCAGCAGTCCGCGCGCCCCTTCCTGGAGGAAATCGTTGATCCACACCGGGCCGATCCACCAGAAGGTCTTGGCGCAGTGGACCACCAAGCGTCGATTGGCAATGAACAACTCCTCTTCCGCCGCTTCCAGCCGCGACATGAGGCGACGCGCCTCCTGCACGGCGGCGTGTGCGGTGGCTGCACTGCGATACCGTTTACGGGCCAGAGTCAGAATATGGTGCCCCGCCCAGTGCATTTCGGTAAATAGCGACTCGGTCTGTTCTGGAGTCAGCAGTTCGACTGTGCCGCGCTCGGCCAGGAACCGGGTCACCGGGCCGGCCAGCACACCGCTGCGAGTCGGATAGGTGCGGGGTTGGCGAATAGCGGGTGGTGCATAAGCAGGTTGACGAAAGGCGGACAGCATGATCGTCGTGATAGGCAGATTATCCGCCATGGTCTTCAGCTCGGCCGCATCATCCGCTTGACTACTATTCTGCTGGTTGAATTTTCCCGCCATTAGCAATTCCGACGCCCCCCTGTCTTCTGCTAATCCTCTTCAACAGGGGAATCTGTCTCCACTTCAGTTACCGTCAAATTTGATGTGCGCGTGAAATGCATTCCAGGTTTCGTCGCGGCCTGGATCCGGACATGGTCCAGCATTAATCCGTCCACATCCCGGCAGGAGAGCCCCTGCTGGCCTGCGAGATCGACGGATTTCAGCGTGAGACACCGCAGGCGTTGTTCGGGCAGTCCGGCAATATATACGGCTTGCCCGAGGCTGTTTCCGGTAACGCGCTGAATGGTGATATCTGAAAAATCCGGCGGCGTGTCCGTAACCGAAACGGGGCCGCAGGTGTAAAACATATCGATCACCACCGCCTCGCGCTTGATATTGGTCATGCGGATGTCCTCAAACAACGTATCCCGGACAAAGCCCCCGCGTCCGCGCTTCGCCTTCAAGCGGATGCCGCGGTCGGTGCCATCAAACTGGCAGTTGCGTGCGCGGACACGCTCGATACCGCCCGACATCGCGCTGCCAAGAACGATGCCCCCGTGGCCCTGGAGACACAGGCAATCCTGAATGTAGATGTCGCGGCATGGTTTTCCTACGCGCCAGCCGTCCTCGTTCATACCGGCATTGACCGCAATACAGTCGTCACCGGTGGAAAAACGGCACCCTTCGATCCATACCCGTTCACAGGAATCGGGATTCAAACCATCGGTATTGGGACCTTCCCCGAGGACGTTGACCTGTCGGATAGTGACATCCGTACAATACACGGGATGAATCGTCCACATCGGGCTGTTCTCCACCGAAACCCCTTCGATCAATACGCGGTGGCAGTTGATCGGCTGAATGAAAGCGGGTCGATACATATTCTCCATGCCAAACACGCGCTGCGACAAGTCGATACCTTGCGCCTCCATGTTGTATACCTCACCGACAACGGCGCGGCTGGTTTGCTTCCAAGGCCACCACGCGGCCCCGTTACCGATCAAACGTCCCGCGCCGGTAATGGCGATGTCCTCGGCGCCGTTGGCATAAACAAGCGGGGAATAGTTGTAGCATTCCACCCCCTCCCAGCGGGTGAACACAACAGGTAGATACGCATTGAAATCGGGCGTAAATTCAATCTCAGCCCCTGCCTCCAGCTCAAGGCGGACACGACTTTTGAGGTGAATAGGCCCGGTCAGCCAGCGTCCTGGCGGTACGCGCACCGTGCCCCCTCCCGCTTCGTGGCAGCGTGCCACTGCGGAAGAGAAGGCCACGGAATTGAGCTGTCCGCCCCCGGATACCGCGCCGAAACCGGTGAGATCAAAAATCTGCCCCTGAATATCAGGCAGCGGAATCGTTGGCCACGTTTCACTTGTTGATGCCTTGCTCATGTTTAACCTTTTTCCCCTGAGGCCCCGCCGTACACTGGGGCATGCGTGACGTTCCAGCCTACGCCCCCATCGTCTTCTGCGCGGCCTGTCTGCCGTGCCCGGCACAGGCAGGCACTATACCGTGCCCAAAACGAATGCTCAATGAGGCAGGGAAGGACTAAGAGCCCCAGATTTAGATATATTGTCATTGACAGTGTGCAGCCTCAATGTTGGCGGTGAGTGTATCATGGATGGTTCCCGAAGCTAAAGCGCATGGAGGTGACCACTGATTCTCCTTATCTCTTCGTTCGAAACATGGGCCGCTGCCGCAAAGTCAGGCCAAGCCCGGACCGCTGCCGCCACCTGCTTCAGCACCTTCTCCGCCGTGCCGACACCAAACCGATCCGCCACCGCCAGCATATCCTTGCGCGTGACACGGGCAAACTTACCGTTGACCGACATCAGGTGTTGATACGTCCACTCGCCCGTCGGTTCATGCGCATGGGTCACATCATAGGCCGGCGCCAAAGTCCAGGCTCCGCCTTCAGGTAACAGGAATGAAAAGTTCTTGGTGT
>SLLF01000098.1 GCA_007134175.1 Kiritimatiellia bacterium
GAGGAAGATGGCTGGCTCGTGATCGGTGCCGCCGTGACCCATAGCCGGATCGTGCAGGATCCCCGGTTGCGGGGGCAGGGGACTTGTCTGGTGGAGAGCTGCGGCGTGATCGGCGGGCCGCAGGTCCGCAACGTCGCGACGCTGGCGGGCAATATCGCCCACGCCTTACCGGCGGGCGATGGCACCATTGGGACGCTGGCGCTGGGCGGGGAGGTGCAGGTGGCCGATACGTCCGGTTTGAACTGGCATCCGCTGGAAACCATTTTTCTGGGGCCGGGGAAGAGTACCGTCGATTCCTCGCGCATGTTGATTACCCGCGTTCGGTTCCGGGCCACCGGCACGGATGAAGGTTCTGCGTTCCGGCGCGTGATGCGGCCCCAAGGCATTGCGTTGCCGATGATCGGTATGGCGGCGCGCCTGCGGTTGGACAGGGACCGGATTGTGGCGGCACGGGTGGCCATCGGTCCGGCGGCGGCCGTGCCGTTTCTGGCCGAACAGACCATGGCGGCGCTGGCCGGGCAATCACCGAATCCCGCGACTTGGGAGCAGGCGGTGGAGGCGGCTTTGAGCGAAGTCACGCTGCGCAGCAGCCGCCACCGCGCCAGCTCCGCCTACCGCGAGGAGATGATACGGACCCAGTTGCCGTTTACACTGGAGAAAGCCGCGGAACGCGCCCGAACCGGTCAAGCCGAGCCGGAAGGGGTGGGGGCGTGAGGGGAGGATTAACGCATGAGTAAATTGAATATAACCGTCAATGGACAGCCCGTTGAATTGGAGGTGCCCGAAAGTCGCTATCTGGCCGAGGTCCTGCGTGACGATCTGGGATTAACCGGGACCAAGATCGGCTGCAACGAGGCGGAGTGTGGTATTTGCAGTGTGCTGGTCAACGGGACTCCGGTAAATTCCTGTATCTATCCCGCCTTTAAGGCTCAAGGCGCCACCATCACTACTATCGAGGGACTGGACGCCGACGGGCGGCTGCACCCGTTGCAGCAGGCCTTTCTCGATCATGGCGCGGTGCAATGCGGTTTCTGTACGCCAGGCCTCATCATGACGGCCAAGGCATTGCTGGATGAAAAGGCCGCCGCCGGTGAGACGGTGACGAAAGGCGACATCAAAGTGGCCCTGAAAGATACCTACTGCCGCTGCACCGGGTATCAAAGTATCATCAACGCCATCCTGCAAGCGTCGGGTCAGGACGTGCCGCCATACATTCCCGCCACCAAAGCGCCTTGCCGCACGGTGGGCCGGGCGCTGCCCAACCCTGATTCGTTGGGCAAGATAACCGGTCGCGCCCTCTATACCGACGACCTGCATTTTCCCGGTATGCTCACGGCCCGCACCAAGCGAGCCGGGGTGCCGCATGCCCGTATCCGCAATATCGACACGGCAGCGGCGGTGGCTGTGCCCGGCGTGCATGCGGTCTTGACGCATGCCGACGTGCCCGGTCGCAAGAACCACGGGCTGGTGTCGGTGGATTGGCCGGTGCTCTGCTACGACAAGGTGCGCTATGCCGGTGACGCCGTGGCCGTGGTGGCCGCAGAGACCCCGGAAATCGCGGCGCAGGCGCTGGAGTTGATTCAAGTCGACTACGAAGAGCTGCCGGTGGTTGCCGATGCGGTGCAGGCCGCGCAGCCTGACGCGCCGATTGTGCATGAGGAGCGGCCCGACGGGAATTTATTGAAACATATCAAAGTGCGCAAAGGCCGGGTGGCCGATGGCTTCGCGGCGGCGGACGTGGTGGTGGAGCGCACCTACCGCACGCCGATGACGGAGCAGATGTTCCTGGAACCGGAATGCTCCATCGGTGTCCCGCGCGGCTACGACCCGGCCGCGTTCGGCGGGTCGGTTGATCCGCAAGCCCGCCATGGGGTGCAGTACCTGCACGACAAGACCACAATCTATTGCGGCACGCAGATACCTTATCTGGACCGCGACCAGACCGCAGCGGCGCTGGGCGTGCCGGCGGAGGGCGTTCGGATTGTGGCCATGCTGATGGGCGGCGGGTTCGGCGGCAAGGAGGACATTGCCGCGCAGATTCATGTGGCGCTGCTGGCGGAGCGGACCGGGCGGCCGGTGAAGATGCTTTACTCGCGCGCGGAGAGTTTATTGTTCCATCCCAAACGGCATGCCACGGTCATCCGTATCAAAACCGGTGCGCGCCGGGACGGGCGTTTGACGGCGGTTGAAGCGGAGCTGTACGGGGACGGGGGCGCCTATGCCAGCTTGAGCGAGAAGGTCATGACCCGCGCCACCACCCATGCGTCGGGGCCGTACGACGTGCCGCATGTGCAGGTGGGTTGCTACGCCATGTATACCAACAATACCCCGTGCGGGGCCTTCCGCGGGTTCGGGGTGACGCAGAGCTGTTTCGCGGTGGAAAGCAACATGGACCTCGTGGCGCACGAGCTCGGGCTGGACCCGCTGGAGCTGCGGCGGATCAATGCGTTGGAGGTGGGTGGCACCACCTGTACCGGGCAGGTCATGCGGGAAAGTGTCGGCTTGCAGGAATGCATCGACTGGCTGGAAAAAGATATGCAGGCGCATCACGCGGCGCGAGGTGAGCCGTTCCGCTGGTCGTGGCAGGAGGATGGCAAACAATATGCGTGGGGCATCGGTATCGGCTACAAGAACACCGGATTGGGCGGGGGCGCGCCGGACAAGGCCAGCGCCATTGTCGCTACCGGGGAAGCCGACGGTCAAGTCTGGGCGGAAGTGCGCACCTCGTCGGCGGAAATGGGCCAGGGCTTGCCGGCGGTGCTGGCGGCCTGTGTGGCCGAGGAGCTGGAACTGCCGTACGAGCAGGTACGGGTAGTGCTGGGGGATACGGACCGCTGTCCCGACGGCGGACCGACCACCGCCAGTCGCCAGACCTATGTCAGCGGCAACGCCGCCCGCCACGCCGCCCGCGACTTGCGTGCCCGGTTGTGTGCAGCGGTAGCCGCGTATCATGGCCAACCGCCTTCAGCGTGGTCCTTTGTTGACGGGGCATTTGCCTGCAATGGTACCCGGGCCTCCTTGGCGGAGGCGATTCGCTGGGCGCAGGACCAGGGGGTGGAGACCCAGGTCGAGCACGAATATTGGGCACCGCAGACGCAGCCGCTGGGTACCGGCGGCGACATGCATGTGGCCTTCGGTTTCGGAGCGCAGGCGGCGCTGGTGGAGATCGATCCCGCCACGGCGGCCATCAAAGTGGTGAAGATCATCGGGGCACACGATGTCGGACGGGCCATCAACCCGCTCACCCTGGAAGGACAGATCGAAGGGGGCATCATCATGTGCCTGGGCAACGCCTTGACCGAACACTTTATCAGCGAGGAAGGGCGGACCTGGACCGATGTCATGGCCCGCTACAAGATGCCCAGTATCAAACACACCCCCGAGATCGTCTCGCGCATCGTCGAGCACCAGACCGCCGACGGCCCTTACGGAGCCAAAGGCATCGGCGAATTGTCCAGCATCCCGACCACGCCTGCCATCGTCAACGCCATCGCGCATGCGGTTGGTGTGCGGGTGTACAGCGTGCCCGTGGATCAGGACGCCCTACTGCTGGCGATGAAAGAGGGGGGTACGGAGTGTCACATGGGCTGGGGCGACACGAAGGATATTCCGGCCCTGCCGGTATAAGTGGTGTTCTTTCTGCTCTCTTTGAGTCAGGCACTCTGGGGGTAAGTTTCCCATC
>SLLF01000116.1 GCA_007134175.1 Kiritimatiellia bacterium
CTAACGGGCGCCGATACTCGCTCAAATAGAGCTGGCTGTGAAAAGACCAACGCCCCGTCCGCTGCCAGTCGCGCAGCTCGTCCCACGTGCTGACGAAGGGGTCGCCGCGGTCCGTGAAGCCGGTAATAACGAACTGGGTAAAGCGCAAATCCAATTCTTCCGCGACCGACGTGCCGTGCTTCATCGCGCTGCGCAAGGCGTCATCGAAGGTAACCATCGCCACGCGCGGGATGGCGGTGAAGTCCTCTTCCTCCAATGGCTCCTCCGCCGCCTGTGCCAGATACGCCGGCAGTTCCTCCGGCGTGATAAAAAGGAAACCGGCTTCCTGCAGCGCCGCGATCTGTTCGCGTAGACGTCGCACCGAGGGGGTCGAGGTCCAGTTACTGGGCGAAATCGCGTGATACAGCAATACCGCCACCGCACCGGCCCGGCCGCGTCGTTCCAGCTCATCCAAGGCGCGAAAGGCCCGGTAGAAATTGCCTCGGCCCGCTTCATAGCGGGCCAGCCGATAGTACAAATAAGGGTCATCGGGATTGAATGCCTGGATGGCCTCGAACTGCTCCCACGCCTTGGCATGCTCGCGCCAACCGAGATAGACCTCGAACAAGCCGCGGTGGGCGCGCTGGTTGTGCGGATTCATATTCTCCAACACGTACAGCAAATGCTCTTCGCCCTGCGCAAATTGACGATTCATGGAGTAGAGCTCGCCCAGCAGCATGCGGGTGTCGGCATTGCGCGGGTCCGCCTCGACCATATCATGCGTGATACGGATGGCATCATCCAACGGGTTGTCCAGCGGATCGCGCCGGTACAAGCGCACGTACAGTCGAACCAGTCGCGTCCGCCGGGCATGCAGATCAACAGGATCCTCCGTAACGTCTATCAGGCGGCGCAATACGGATATGGCCCGCTCGGGACGATCCCCGTACTCCCGCATGTCCGCCAGCAGCGACAACGCCTCCTCGTTCGATGAATCTTTTTCCAGCACCGCCCGTACCAATTCGGCCGCGCCTTCGACGTCGTCCGTGTTCAAGCGGGCACTGGCCAGGGCCAGTTGATGAGGCGTGTGGTTGGGCGCCGCCCCATGAATCATCTCCCAATGCGGCAGAGCCTCGGCAAACTGCCAGTTCTGCAACAGCGCCCGTGCCAGTTCCAGGCGCACATCCAGCCGGTCCGGATCCTCCCGCAGCAGAGGTTCCGCCAGCGCAAGGGATGCTTCCATGTCCCCTTGCCAGCGGTAGATACGCGCCAGCGCCAGCCGAGGCGTAAACTGGGTTGGATCAAGCTCTAAACTTTTCTGATAGTGGCGAATGCCGGTTTCCAGATCGTCCTCGGCGGTGGCCGCCATGGCCAGTAGATTATGCGCCTTCGCCACGCGCGGATTCAGCGTCAGCAAGTCCTGCCATAAGCGCAGTGCGTCATCGCGCCGTCCCAAATGCCAGTAGGACCACCCTAACGCCTCCCATGCCGGCAATGACTCGGGCCTTTCCTCCAGCACACGTTCCAGCATGGGTACGGCCCGTTCGTACTCCTCGTCAATGACGTATTCCAAGGCCTCGTACAATACAGCAAGATCCGCTTCCTCGTCGGCAATCCGCTCGAATACCGGCGGCGGCAGCGTCTGCCGGTCTTCCACATCGTCCGCCCGAACCGCCCGTCCCAGGACCCCGCCGCCTCCCATTAGCACTACAGCCAGCCAAACATTCTTCATATCAGGGTTCCTCTCATTACTCCTTTGCCCCCAAACCTCGGACGCACCTTACCATATGGCGGGGGTCTTGGCTACCCTGCATGACTAAGAACGGGCCGATCGCGCAGTTGGGAGGGTGGTGCATAGAGGCTTGTCTGAGAGAACACGGATATCCGGTGAACGCGTACGGCGACGCTTACGGACTACGATGCGGTTCGTTCGTCCACCATAAGCGTCCACGTAAGCGTCGTCCGTTCTCTCATGCCTGAAAAACCTGGGTAAAGCCCCAGAGGCCCCACTGAAAAGAGGATGGTAAAATTCAATCCGCCAGATCGGTTACGCAAACGCCAATGTTCTTGCGGCTCCACATACGCCCCCCCCGCACGTACTCCATCAATTTCTTACAGCGCAATCGACTCCTGGCCCGCACACGGCCCGCCACGGTTCACGCTACACGTTGTCGAGGCCGATTTGCTTCCGATAGGAACGAACATAGGGTTCAACCTGCTGCCGCTTCGCGCCAGGAGCCGGTTCCGCATACGTGCCGCCGGCATAGAAACAGGCAAACCCTCCGGAGGCAGCACCCCAGGCGCACGCCTCGATCAGGTCAAGCCCGGCCGAATCGTCGGCGGAGAGCTGGGTGACCAAAGACGTGAGTACCCCGCCCAGAAAATTGTCACCACAACCGGTGGTATCGCCTACCTGCCGGCCAACCCGTTCCAGGTCAACGTCCACCGCGTGGCAAACCGGCAGAGTCTGGATCGGTTGCGCCTGGAAGAGACCATCCCGGGAGCCAATATAGAATCCACGCGCACCGTGGGTAATCACGACGGCACCTACGCCGCCATCGAGGAAATGGTGCAGCGCTGCTTCCGCATCGTCGCACCCGCTCATTTTCAGCGCCTCCTCATGATCGCAGACCAGGAGATCAATCAAGGGGTAGCTGGCGTGGCTATCACCCAAAGGCCAGGGACGGCCGGGGTGTCGCTGCTCATTGCGGAAATCATAGACGGTGCCCACCACGTTGAGGCCTCCGTGTGCCTTGACCCGCTGCAAGAGCGCAGTCAGTTGATCATGCAGCGGCGGGACAAGCGCCGTGGCGCCAAACAGACAGACATCGGCATTAAAAAAATCGGCCCCCAGCATATCGGGTGTATACGCGGCCGCCGTGCCGAGCGTGTTGATGAAGGTGCGTTCGCCTTTGCCATCGTTGTGGTTGGGATCGGATAACACCACCGTAGACGGGCTGGGGCCGTCCAGTTGCCGGTAACCGTCCAACGCGACCGGTACGCGTTCGATGGTCGCGCGCATACGCTTACCTGCCTCATCGTTACCATATCCCGCATGGAAAGCAATGAGGGCGGGATTCGCATGCAGCATCTGCGCTACATGAATGAGGGCAACAATGGCCGGGCCGCCCAGGTTTTCCTTGTCCGGGGGACGATGTGCGGTCAAGTCCCCCAGCCACGTAGCGAAAGATTGTTTGATGAAGCGCTCGAGATCCTCGGCAAAAACCAGTGCGCCTGGTCGTAATCCTCCGTCACCGGCCGTGCGGCTGGTGGCGGATTGAAAGGCGGGATGGGCAAAATCCACCTGCGTGTACAGGTAATCCATCAGGCAGCATCCGGTACCGGCCAGTCGAATGGGTTTGCTCATATCGTTATTCCTTTTTCGTTGGGAGGGTTAACACGAGTCCGTCACGGGCCATGCACCAACCGCGACGGCGTGCAAAGGCTTCGCTCTCGTCGAACGAAGGCCACAGGGTGCGGGCCATATGGTTCAGCACCACCAGGGTTCGAGTATCGGTAACCCCGAGTGCGTCCAGCCCCCGTTTCAAGAGGGCGACCATCTCCGCATCAGCATGCTCCATGAACCGCCGATCACCCGCGTGTTGCATCGTGGCGTCTTGTATCAGCAGGTGAACCCGCTTATCACGCAGCAGAAACCGTGCCTCGGAACAGTACCATGCACCGTCCAGCGCATAGA
>SLLF01000182.1 GCA_007134175.1 Kiritimatiellia bacterium
TACCCCGCTTGATTGAGTTTCTGCTGGATCAAAGCGGGATACGCCTCCGCCGGATCCAACTGGTAACCGGCCGTCAAACTGTCGCCCAAAAAAACAATCACCGGACGCTCATCTACCGATTGCGCTGGAGTTTGCCCCACCTCTTCAGCAGTCGGACGGGAACAACCCACCGCACTCGTTGCCGCCCAGAGCAGAAACCATACGGCACCGGCTCGACACCAAACCTCGTCAGGTTTACGTTTACGCTTAGACTTCATGTGAAAAGGATACCGGTATGATTCAAATCAACAATGTTTGGAAATCGTTTGCAACTGGTTTGCGGACCCTGAATGTACTACAGGATATTTCCTTGTCCATCGGCGCCGGGGAAACCTGTGCGGTCGTGGGACCGTCCGGCAGCGGGAAAACCACCTTGCTCGGATGCTGCGCGGGACTGGACCGGCCCACGCAAGGCACCATTATATTGAACGGGGCCCCGTTACACGAACTGGACGAGGACGCGTTAGCCATCTTGCGTAACAACTTGACCGGTTACGTCTTTCAGTCTTTCCGCTTGCTGCCCAGCCTGACGGCCCTGGAAAATATCATGGTGCCGGCGGAAATCCGTGGCGATCGCGCCGCCCATGGCCGCGCCGAGGCGCTACTGGAGGCGGTCGGACTCCGGGCGCGCGCCGGTCATTATCCCGCACAATTGTCGGGCGGCGAACAGCAACGGATCGCGCTGGCACGCGCCTTCATCAATCAACCGCAGATCATCTTTGCCGACGAACCTACCGGGAACCTGGACGCCGCTACGGGCCAGCAGGTCCTCGATCTCTTGTTCGCCCTGAATGAACAGCAGGGCACCACCCTGCTGCTGGTAACCCACGATTCAGCGCTGACCCGCCGCGTACAACGCGTCATCACCCTGCATGGCGGCCGCATCGTACCGTCAGGAGCGGAACCTGCCGCGTGAAGTGGATTTGGCATATGGCCTGGCGCGACAGCCGCGGCAACCGGCTGCAATTGGCTTGCAGCGTAGCCGCCATCACCCTCGGGGTCGGGGCCGTGGTCGCGATCCGCGCTTTCAGTGAACGACTGGACCACGCGTTGGCACAAGAGGCCCGCGTCTTGCTCGGCGCGGATTTCAGCCTGCGCTCGTTGCACCCGTTCGAACCGGAAACCGAAACCTTCCTGCGCAGTCTTCCGGGACAACAAGTCCGCGAAACCCGCTTCCATTCCATGGTGCAGTTCCCCCGCGCCGCCGCCAGCCGACTGGCCCATATACACGCCCTGTCCGGGCCTTTCCCTTTCTATGGTCAGTTTGATACGATACCCGAACACGCCTTGGACCAGCTTTTCGCCACCGGGGGCGGAGCCATCGTCGAAGAGTCGCTGCTGCACCAGTACGACTTGCAGGTGGGCGATACGCTGCAGATCGGTAACGCCACGTTCACCATCACCGGCCGACTGGAATACGTATCCGGCGTAGCGCCTGCGTTGTCGTCCCTGTTCGGGCCGCGCATCTATATCGCCGCCGCCGACCTACCCGGAACGGGATTGTTACGCAGCGGGGCCTTGGCACGCTATTACGTCCATTTCCGGCTGGACCGGGAGGTCGACCGCGCAGCACTGCTTGAACGACCGCCAACCGACTGGACCGCGCACCGTCTGGAACGCGAAACCGTTGCCGATCGTGAAGCGCTTAGTGGCCATTTTCTGGATTCCATAACGCGCTATTTGACACTGGCCGGCTTGGTCGCCTGGTTGCTGGGGGCCATTGGCCTGGCCGGGGCCATTCGGTTGTTCGTGCGGCAAAAAATCGATACCGTGGCGTTATGGCGCTGCCTGGGTGCCACGGCGCACACCGCCTATGCCGTGCACCTCATTCAAGTGTGCACCGTCGCCCTTGGCGGCGGGTTGGCGGGGGCCTTGCTGGGACTGGCGCTGGAACCGATCCTGATCCGGCTGCTGGCTGATTTCCTGCCCGTAGCCGTCACCGCATTGACGCCGGTGGCTTTTCCTTTCTGGAGCCTGCTCTATGCCATTGGGCTGGCGCTGGCCGTTGCGCTCTGGTCTTTACTCCCGTTGCGGCACATCCCCCCGCTGCGCGCGCTGCGCACCACCGTGGAACCGCCATCGACCATGGCCGGCGATCCCACCCAGGCCGCCCTGCTGGGAGGGCTGCTATTCGGTGTGTGGCTCTTTGTCCGGACGCACGCGCCAACCGGGTGGGTGGCGGCGGCCTGGGTGGGCGGCCTGATGCTCGTGCTGGGCGTATTAACCGGAGCAGCCTACGGTCTGGCCTGGGGAATACGATGCTGGGCACCCGCGCGGTGGCCGTTTGCCCTGCGGCAAGGCATCACCAACATTCACCGACCCGGCAATCAAACGGCCATCTTGCTGCCCGCACTCGGCTTCGGCGCCTTCCTGCTGGGGGTGTTGGCGTTTAGCCAGCACACCCTGCTGCACGCCTTCGAACCGGCTGCGGCTACCGACCAGCCGAACCTGATCCTGTTCGACATCCAGCGCGAGCAACGGGACGCCCTGCAAATGCTGATCCATGACAGCGGGGCGGAGCATATTGAGACGGCCCCGATCGTGACCATGCGCTTGCAGGACGTGAACGGAAGGTCCGTGCAAGCGCTGCGCGATGATACCACCCGGGACATCCCCGACTGGATCCTGTTCCGCGAGTATCGATCCACCTACCGCGAACAGTTATCCGGGACCGAACCGGTAATCGCAGGCCAATGGCAAGGCCGGGTGGCTCCCGGCACGGACCCGGTACCGGTCTCGATCGAGCGGACCATGGCGGCACATTTGGACATCGGTATCGGGGCACGCTTGACGTTTGATATTCAGGGAATGGCTATACGCACCCGGGTGCAGAGCATCCGGCAAGTGGACTGGCGTTCGCTACGCACCAATTTCTTTGTCGTATTCCCCGCAGGCGTGCTGGAAGACGCCCCGCAACACTACGCCATGGCGGTGCGGGCACCGGATGGTGCCATTGCAGGCCAACTGCAGCACCGCGTTAGCCAGGCCCACCCGAATGTCGCGGCGTTTGACACGCGGATGTGGGTGCAGACGTTCGCCACGGTTTTGGAACAAGCCGCCGCGGTAGTGCGTTTCATGGCATGGTTAGGCATCGTCGGCGGCCTCCTGGTCCTCGCCGGACTGGTGCCTGCCAGCCGCCACGAACGCCGGGCGGAAGAGGACCTGTTGCACACCCTGGGTGCCACCCGTCGCCAGATCAGGCGCATCATGATGGCGGAATACATCGTGCTCGGCGGGAGCGCCGCACTCACCGGGCTCATGCTCGCGTGGGGCACCGGTTGGGCGGTGGCGCGTTGGGTGCTCGACCTCCCCTACCGGCCCGCCTGGACCCCGCTGATCTGGATTCCCCTCAGCATCACCGCAGCCACCTTGGCCGTCGGCTACGCCATGGTGGGCGGCAGCCGCTCACGGGCCAGTGATCAATGAGCCGCGCAAACACCGGCGGCGACCAAGCGCCCCTCCAGCAACCAGAGCAACCGGCCCACTCCTCCTAATCTTAATCTTAATCTTAATCTTAATCGCCCCGAACGCGCCCGCTCCACCGGCTCGCGGGGCTGCATTCGTTCTTGGCTGTAGTCGGACGCCCCGCAGACTCGCGCTGGCCCACGTTTCTTCACGGGCGCCCCGCAGA
>SLLF01000370.1 GCA_007134175.1 Kiritimatiellia bacterium
CAACAGCCCCCTGACCGACTTCAGATAGGCTTGGCTAGACATGTCGCTATCTGGAGCAGGTTGCGCCAACAATAGATGAGTCGGCGAAACAAAACGCGCCACACCGGCAATACGGCCGTCCGGCTCGCCGGGCGGGGGCGGGAAAAAGATAATTTCACTGAATCCCATGTAACGCTGCAGGGCCTGGCGCAGCTCATCCAGTGTGAGGTGTTCATTCTGGTGGATAACCCGGTGGGAAACCAAGGCCAGATTTTGACCGTTGTGTGCCAGTTGCAGAGGATTCAGGCGCAGCGGCATCGTCACGGTGCGCCCGTACAACTGTTCGGCTAATGCCCGCCCGGCGGCGCGGTCTTCCTCCGCCCGCCGTCGATCACGAGCACTGTAACGGTCCGTAACGTGATCAGCCAACACACGCACCAAACGCCCCTCGGCATCAACGCCAGGCCAGCCAGCCCAATCCGCGATCCAGATATCCTGTACGCGCGGGGCATGCAGATACCGCGCCGGACGGCCCAGCGCCGCCATGGCGCGCTCAGCGGGCGGGCGGGTGCCAGCCAGCGCCACATCAATATCGGTCGGCAACGCACCCAGTACGGCCGTGTACCGTTCCACCCAACCGCGTCGCCCCGATATGCGCTCGGGCCAAACCCAGACCAGCGGTCCTGACAACTCCCAGGCACCGGCCAATCGCACGATTCCCGTCTCCTCATCCGTTGCTGCGGTTGGCGCGGGGGTGACAAGGGGTTCCGCAATGACCGTCATTCCGCTAAGCCCTAGTATCAAGGCAATGGCCGTGCACCTGGCACGATGCGCGTTCACACCGGTACCGTCTCGTAACGGTCTGCAGATCGTTGTGGAACCACCCTCAGTGGCTGGCGGATTCACCCCATGTGGTTGAATTATCGGTATCACCATAGATTCGGAATCGTCTCGTTTTATCTTCATTGCAGTTCTCCTCATACCCATGATTGAACTCGACCGGTCGCCAAGGGAGGAACGGCCGCCTCACCGTCCGCTGCTCATGCGGCGCAGCTCTTCCTCCAGCCCGCATTTCTCACGGGGGCGCCCTGCGGCCTTGTGCCGCGGGAGCCAAACTTCCTCGATCTAATCTACTGAACGTAGAGGAAAGCGCCCGATTCGAGCGAGAAAAGAGCAATGCTCCTGGGCTCGCTCACTGCAGGCTAACTTGCCGCACCCCCTGCCGACTCACACCGCCGCCCGTTGGGCCGCTGCCCCCCAGCGTCGCCCATTATTGCGGGTTGGCGCTTTCTTGCAGGGCGTCTTCAACACATCCAGATAGACGCTTTCTTCACCCAGCACATGTTCCAACTCATCCAGCAACTCCTCGCAAGGGTCGACCCGGTATAACCGGTCAGCGGCAATGAATATCTTCTCCCCCTCCGGGTAGATCAGGCAGCAGGTGATGGGGGTGTCACCGGGATATTTACGTAGTATGGTTTTCAACTTCCCCAGTAGTTTGTCGGTAACATGCACCGCCGTCAGATGCAAACTCACCCGCTGCGTGAATTGGCGGTGGATTTCGCGTAGCGGATAGATCTCCGCCGCGTGCATCTTAATACCGTCTCCATGCTGCACCTCGCCACAGACAAATATGGGGGCGTTTTCTTCCAGATACAATCCGCACTCCCGATAGGTGTTCGGGAACGCCACCACTTCGAATGATCCCTCGAGGGTTTCCAGCTGGAAGGTGGCAAAGGGCTCTTTGCTCTTTTTCGTGAAACGCTTGTTGAGCTGCGTCACCAAGCCGCCAATACGGGTCAGCGTGCGCGGGGCCATCTCCGCTAGTTGCGGCAAGTGGGCCAAGCTGAAGCGTTCGAGCAACCAGGCGTGCTCGGTCAAGGGATGACCCGAAATATAAAAACCCAGCAACTCTTTTTCGGCCGCCAGCATCTCGCTGCTGGGCCAGGGGGGCACTTCCGGCAACGTCTCGCTCGAAACCGCCTTTGCCGTGTTCTCTTCCGGCGCTTCCAGCATATCGAAGAGCGAGGTCTGGCCCGCCTGCTGATCCTTCAGCTCCGCCGCCGCACGCTGGATCGCGAACTCGATGCCGCTGAACAAGCGGGCCCGCGACATGTGGGTGAAGTCGAAGGCGCCGCTTTTGACCAGGCTCTCCACGACCTTCTTGTTCACGTTCTGGCCGCCCATGCGGGCACAAAAATCCACCAGTCCCTCAAACGGGCCACGCGCTTCCCGTTCCCGGATCATCGCTTCCACTGCGCCCACGCCCACGTTTTTAATGCCGGCCAGCCCAAAACGGATGCCGTCCTTTTCCGGGGCAAAGCGCACATGGCTCTCGTTGACGTTGGGCGGATAGATCTTGAGCTCCATCTCCTGCGCCTCTGCAATGAACACCGGCAGTTTGTCGGCATTGTTCATATCGCAGGAACAAACGGCCGCCATGAAGCAGGCGGGATAATGGGCCTTCAGGTAAGCCGTCTGATACGACAGGATGGCATACGCCGCGCTATGTGATTTGTTGAAACCGTACCCCGCAAACCGTTCAATGTTGTCGAAGATACGCTCGGCCACCTTCGCGGGAATGTCGTTGGTTTTTCGACAGCCGTCCACAAAGGCCGTACGCTGCTGGGCCATTTCCTCCGGTTTCTTCTTGCCCATGGCCCGGCGCAGGATGTCGCCTTGCCCCAGGCTGAAGCCGGCCAGCGAATTGGCGGCGAATTGGACCTGTTCCTGATACAGCATGACCCCGTAGGTTTCCTTGAGAATCGGCTCCAATAGAGGATGGTCGTACTGGATATCCACTTTACCGTGTTTACGCTCAATAAAGTCGTCCAGCATGTTCATGGGGCCAGGCCGGTAGAGGGCAATCATAGCGATCAAGTCCTCGAATCGCGACAAACCGATGCGCCGCAACAGATCGCGCATCCCCTTGCTCTCCACCTGGAACACGGCCACGGTGTCACCGCGGTTCAATAATTCGAAGGTCTTCTCGTCATCCATTGGGAGATCAGCCATATCCAGTTCCACGCCGGTGGTGGCCTTGACGTGCTCGACCGCCTCCTGAATGACCGTCAGCGTCTTGAGCCCGAGGAAGTCAAGCTTGAGCAGGCCAATCTCCTCCAGCGGACGCATTTCGTACTGGGTAACCACCTGTTCGTCCTTGTCCATAGCCAACGGAATCAAGTTGATCAGCGGATTGTCACCAAGGATCACGCCGGCGGCATGGGTGCCGGGATTACGCGGGTTGCCCTCCAGCACCCGGGCATACTTCATGATCAGTGCCGCCTGCTCTTCGGTCTCCACCGTGGCCTTGAACTCCGGATTCTCCGCCAGCGCCTTTTCCAGCGTCATTTTCGGGTCTTCCGGGATCATCTTGGCGAGCCGGTCGCAGTAGGCAAAAGGAATCTCCAGCACGCGGCCCAGATCGCGGATGACGGTCTTCGCGCCGAGCGTGCCAAAGGTGATGATCTGCGCCACGGTATCCCGGCCATACTTGTCTTTCACATACTGGATGACCTCTTCGCGGCGTGCCTGACAGAAATCAATGTCAAAGTCAGGCGGCGACACCCGTTCCGGGTTAAGGAATCGCTCGAAGATCAGATTGTATTGCAGCGGGTCGATACCGGTTATGCCCAACGCGTAGGCGACCAGACTGCCGGCTCCCGACCCGCGGCCGGG
>SLLF01000087.1 GCA_007134175.1 Kiritimatiellia bacterium
ACGGATAAGATGCCAGCTTGAAACCCGCCGCGGTAAAGATGCCGGGGTGGTTGGCCCAAGTAGGCTGACTGGTCCAGACCGTAGCATCGGGGCGCAGTTGCTGCAACAGCGCAGCACCCACCCGCAACCCCCCGGTTCCTCCCGGCGTATGCGCAGTTCGCACACGCTTGGCCGCCAGCACGTCGTGATCGGGACCGAACAACAACTGCTGCACCTGCTGCTTGTACTCAAGCGCACCGCTGATCGACAGATAAGATTTGGTCGTTTCCGAATCCTGCAGACGCGCCTCCGCTGCCTTGACACACTCCATGACGGGCGTCACGCCATTTTCATCCTGGTAGACCCCCACGCCCAAATTCATCTTGTCCGCGCGATCGTCCTCGCGAAACGCCTCGGTCAACCCCAGAATGGCATCCGCCGGTGCCGGATCCACATGCGCAAAAAACATATTCGTCCTCCTCGTAGTTTATACCGCTACTGGTAATATTGGTTTAACAACGCTTTCAACCCATCACATTGTATTTTGATGATGTTCATCTCCCTCAACGCGTTCCCGGGCGAATCAGAGGCGTGGGCGGCATTCACCATCACATCCGTTCCATACTCTTTGCGCACGGAACCGGGAGCCGCCTTGGTTGGATCCGTTGGTCCCAGGATATCGCGTATCCGTTGCACCGCGTTCGCTCCGGCATAGGCCAACGCCAGTATACGGGATGTACCCGGTTCGGCTAGCTGCTCCGGGCTGCAATCATCCGGCCAATACCCCGTCATGAACTGCACCAATTCGTTGAACTGCCGATCCCCAAACAAGGGACCCAATAACGCGCCTAGCGACGGCTCCAAGTCCGTTGGCAGGGGGAAACCAAACTCTTGTTCAATGGCCAAGCGGGCCCGCTTGCCGGACGATTGACTTTTACGTTCGCGCAGCGTGTCGCGTACCGGACCGTAGAATTCGAGCGCCTCGGCCACGCTCATCCGGCCCACCTTGGCTCCAACGATTCGCAGACCGGATCCGGAAAATATATCAATGATGGTTCCGGGGCGCATGCTGGCGAATTTAAAATTGTCCGGCTTTAACATGACCAGGGTACGTTCAAAATCCGGACCTTCATCCATGTCCACGGTGTGCTCCAGCAAGCCGCTGTCCGCGTCACTCATGGTTACCCATAAATTCAACGCTTCACCTGTTTTCTCAACGGTCGGGGCCGAGATGGCGCCCGGCTCTATAAAGATGACCTCGCCGGCACTATTGCGCACGAGGTCGCCATAGGTATCGCGTACCGTTTCGGCGGACGTAATCGTCTTCTGAAAGTAACCCAAGGCAGCATTAACGCGTTCAACGGCTTGTTCGCCCTCGAAAATCAGCAGCATCACACGGCGGCGGCGGCCGGTGCTGGCATCCGGCATAAACAAGTGCTCCACGTAGGCCGACAGCAGTTCCCCCTCATCGATACCTGTCCCGCGCGTGTCCCCATGCCGCCGCAACATGGCGGCATACTGTTCGACCAATTCTCGGCAGGGCGCGATCATCCGCGCCCCGACCAAGTCCAGTCGCGACCGGATCAATAGGCGGCCCATGATTCCGCCCGTGCGGGACTTCATCAAGGAATAGGGCGTAATCAATGCAAATGCCAGTTCTTTCGCCATATCAGATACTCTCCCGGGGTGTTGAGTGCGGGGGAGCGTAGCGCGTCGACCCGCGGATGGCAAGAACATGTTGCAACTATTTCAGGCCTATTTGACAGAACGAATAAATTGCGGCAACATGCGGCCCTATGAAATCCAATGTTACCCCTCCCAGCCCGTTCCGCCCAGCCGTCAGCCCCCGGTTGGATCCTGATTTTCAACCCTTGGCGCTATGGGCGCGCACCTGCAGCAGGGCCGGTCCACACGACGCTGGCCGGACACTGGCCATCGCCGTCGAGCGCGAGCAGGGCCGTATCAGCCGGTTCGACACCTGCCTGCCCCCCGATTGGCCGGATGCACTGGCGGCACGCTACGCCGAACGCCTGGTCAAGTTCATGCTGTGGTCGCGTGGCGGGTGGCGCGTCTACGTGGCCGGTCCCGACACGCTCACCGCCCAACTGGCCGGACACTATACGCCGAACGGTGCTCGCGGGTTCGACGTCGACATTATGCAGCGCATCTACGAGCAGACGTTCGCCTTTGAAGTGGTGGCACCGGAAGACATCCCGGACCCATCCGGGACATCGGTCAAACTGGGAGGTCATCTGGAGGGCTGTCGCATCGGTTTTGACCTCGGTGCCAGCGATTTCAAATTAGCGGCGGTTAAAGACGGCGAACCGGTCTTCAGCACGGAAATTCCATGGGATCCGAAAAACCAAGCGGACCCGGACTACCACTACCGGTTGATTCAGGACGGATTGAAGCAGGCCGCAGCCCACCTGCCACGAGTCGACGCGATCGGCGGCAGTTCGGCCGGCGTCGTGGTGAATAACCGGATCATGGTGGCTTCCCTCTTCCGCTCGGTGCCCCCGGAACGCTTCGACGAAGCCCGCACTATCTTCCTGCGATTGCAAAAGGAGTGGCAAGTACCGCTGGAGGTAATCAACGATGGCGAGGTCACAGCACTGGCCGGCGCCTTGTCCCTCGGTAAAACGGGGATGCTGGGAATGGCGATGGGCTCCAGCGAGGCGGTCGGCTTCCTGACGCCCGACGGCTTGCTGCCGGGATGGCTGGATGAACTGGCGTTTGCGCCAGTGGACTTCAACCCGGCGGCCCCGCCGGACGAGTGGTCGGGTGATCGCGGGGTCGGCGCGCTCTATTTTTCCCAGCAAGCCGTCAATAAACTGGCACCGGCTGCGGGCATAACGTTCGCCCCCGACTTGCCGTTGCCGGAACGACTCAACGTTGTGCAGGACCGCATGGCTGCCGGTGATGAACAAGCGGCCGCGATCTACGAGACGATCGGGACCTACTTGGGCTACACGCTGCCGTGGTATGCCCAGTTCTATCCATTGCAGCATGTACTGGTGCTGGGCCGCGTCCTGTCTGGTCCGGGAGGAACGCTCCTGCTTGATACGGCGCAAACCGTACTTCGCAAGGAGTTTCCTGAATGGGTCGATCGCATATCGGTTAACCTGCCCGACGAACAAAGCCGGCGCGTGGGCCAGGCGGTCGCGGCAGCCAGCCTGCCCGCACTGGCATAGCCAACGAACCATAAGGAGAATCATTATGCATTTCAGCCAACCCCTGTCCGCATGGTGTGTGCCGGACGGGCTACCGGACAAGGAAGCGCTGGCCCGGACGACGTTGCTGGGTATCGGGGCCCATCATGACGATCTGGAATTCATGGCGTTGCACGGTGTGCTGACCGCCTACGACCGCGAAGATGAGTGGTTCGGCGGCATCACCTGCACCGACGGGGCCGGCAGCGCGCGCAGCGGACGCTTTGCCGACTACCGTGATGAACAAATGCAAGCCGTGCGGCGCGAGGAGCAGGAAGCCGCCGCCCGTATCGGCCAATACAGTTTTATGGCGCAGTTGGGTTATCCGAGTAGTGTGGTCAAACAAGCGGAAGCTACGCCACTGATTGATGAGCTGACGGTCCTGTTGGAGGCCATGCGCCCGCGCGTGATCTATACCCATAATCCAGCGGACAAGCATGCGACGCATGTGGGCGTGCTGCGG
>SLLF01000309.1 GCA_007134175.1 Kiritimatiellia bacterium
TACGCCCACTTTATCTTGCTCATGGCCGGGCGGTCGCCCATGGCCTTCTCGTTGCGGGTGAAGGCGCGCCAGACGATCCGGACCGCCGTGACGAAAATAACGACAATCAGTACCAGGGCGATACCGCCTACCAGCCGGCGGTTCCGCCATTCCTGCGGGGTCAGTTCCCCGAGCATGAACCGATCCACTCGCTGGGCGGCGACATCCAGTTGCGCATGGATACGCGCCAAGGCGTCTTCCCGCGGCAGGTCCAGCAGTTCCGGCCGGTCCAGCGCCCAGTTGATCGGCTCGGAAACGTATTGGAAAATCAACTGGGTGTTGCGCCCGTAGGGCTCCGGCTCGCCGTCAATCAGTGCCGATTCAAGGGCGCTTACCCAGTCTTGATCCACCCGTTCCAGAATGTCGTCATACCCGAATTGACGCAGGGTGGCGGGTTCCATGAATGCCCCGAAGCCGTCGGCGACCATCTCGCGGGCACGTATTTCCCGGCCCTCGTCCCCGGTTAGGAACCAGATATAGCGCATGACGCCGAGCTGTTGTTCCGGCGTGCCGCCCGAGAACACGCCCAGCATGCGCGCATTGATGACGCCGCGGCTGGTGCCGCTCGGAGCGGCCGGAATGGGGGCGATCCCGGTATTGGCCGGATTAATGCTCACCCCGCGCTCAAAGGAGAGGCCATGATTGAATTGCATCCCGATGTCGCCGCGCTGCCAGCGGATCTGCATATCGCGGCCGCCACCCAAAGGGGCAAAAGCGGCGCCGGTCAGCTCCCGCCCGTCGTCCGTCGTGAACCGGCCGTGCGTGAGCTCCAGCAGGAAGTAGATGGTTTCCGCTGCGGCGGGGGTGTTGAAGGTGGCCCGCCAGTTGCCGGCTTCATCCTGGTCCATATAACGCACATGATTGGCCGCCATGAAAGACATGACTTGGGCGCTGGTGTTGATACCCACATTGAACATGAAGCCGAATTTCCCGGGGATGGAGCGGATGCGGCGCGCGGCATAAAGAAATTCCTCCCAGTCGCGCGGCGGGCGTTCGGGATCCAGTCCGGCCTCCGCAAACACGTCCTTGCGGTACAACAGGGCGGCCGCAATATTGCCGTAGGGCAAGGCCCACACATGGCGCCCCCGCGGAACGCCCTCGCGATCGGTGTCCGCTTCCCGATAGACCACCTGCCAGGCGGCGGGCGTTACACGGGCGCGAATCGCCTCAAGGGCGGCCGCTATTTCCTCGTTCGTCGGATCGGCCTTCCAGTTGCCGTGGGCATCCGTTTCGCGGGTGAGCGGGTTGGCACTCTTGACCCGGGCCAGTAGAATCTGTTGCGGCACCAGAAACCCGTGGTTTATATAGGTGGAGGATTGGCGGAAATTGACATAGATGCCCAAGGGTGGGACGCCGGTCGTAATGGCCATCAGGGGCCCTTGATCCATCGCCATCCCTTCCAGCGCCGGGAACACAAAACGCTCAATGCGATATTGCGGGTAACGCCGCTGGAACTCGCGTAGAATCAGCCGTCCGGCCCGGGCGTCGGCATCGGTATCAACGGGCGAAGGCAGCGTCTGCATTCGTAGCAGGATTTGCTCCCCCTCCGGCGTGGCGGTCGCACCCGCCGGGCTACTGCCAAACCCCAGTGCCGCCCAACAGACGATGCCCGGCAGCCACCGCCACAGTAATGAGGGAAAAGAGCGATCCGTTCTTATAGCAAGTCTACCTCCAACCATCGTTTACTCCTTGAGCAACTTTCCAGTGTAAGTGTCTCGCCAAAACCCTCACTGAATCAAGCCTTGGATATTGGCCATTACTACTCATTGACAAACAAACCGTTACATCTCCGTAGCGCACTACCGTGCTCGACGCCCATGCGTTAGTCCGCCGACTCCCGCAACACGGCCAGTGGGTCGAAATCAACGGGTCCCAGGCCCAAATGCAGGTGCCGGGTCCAGCCCTCTGCATACGTGTATGTGCCGGACTGGCGGCCCGCTTCGCGCATTAAGTCCCGTAGCGTCTGCAGATAGAAATCGTGGCCCTGACTCACGTCCAACCACTCCTTCTGGCTGCGGTGACACGCCAGCATAGCCACCTTCAACTCCATGACGGATGCGACGTCGATATAGAAATCGGGGGCCACCGACCGGCGCAGCGGGTCCAGCAGGCCGTAGGGCAGGGCATGGTAAAGCGCCACTGGTTGCGCGGTGACCGGCCGCGCCGGCTCAGGCTTGAAATTCGGCATGCCCCGCGTAAAGGCCGCGCTTACCGCCAGCCGACTGACATTCGAGTGATCCTCCATGTAGTCGAACGGATAATGCGTCAGCACCACCTGCGGGGCAATGTCGCGCATCACCCCCGCCACTTGGGCCAACAAGGACGCATTATAGAAGACCGCCAGATCCGGCACGAGGCTCTCATGGAATACCGCACCGGCCAGCCGGCACGCCTCGATGGCCTCCTCCCGCCGGATGGACCGGATTTCTTCCGGGGGCAGTTGGTTCGTGCCGAGCGACCCGTCGCATACATTGAAATAATGAATCTCCCAGCCGGCTTGCTTGAGGCGCAACAAAGTTCCGGCCATCATGAATTCGATGTCGTCCGGATGCGCGGCAATGGCCAGCGCCCGTTTTACCTGGGTGTCGTCGACCATCAATGCATATCCACTGTGCAAGAACCGATATGGGGGCGCAAGTAACTGAAGCGCACGTGAGGATGATCGGCCAGCAAACTCATCGGAACAGCACTATCCATTATCTTTTTCGAGATCATCAATGCCGTCAACCGCACACCGAACGGGTTGTCGTGATGGCCAGGATGCCAGATGGAGACGGTTTCCGCCTTCCACGTCTGTTTCGGTCCGACCGTAATGGCTCGGCTGGGGACGTTCTGTACTACACCGCCCCCGGAGGTGCGGGCGTTCTGGATCAGGGTGATCGGGTGCAAATCGACCTGGCGCGTGCCCAGTTGGCGATATTCCTCGGGCGAAGGCGGCGCGTCCTTATAACGGCCCTCGCGCTTGAAGGGATCGTTGAAGGCCCAGTGCTTGACTTCACCTTGCCCCCCTTGCATCAACGCGCACGTGACCTGTTCCCAGCTTTGCTCAAACGGTCCGACATCCACTTCCGGGAAATGTAGATTCTCGTCCGGCATGACCAGCGAGGGGTTAATGCGGTTGAAGCAGAGATCCATGTCCGCCTTCTTGAACCCCAGCGCAAAATGCTCGTCCACCGCCTTGCCGTCCACGACCCATTCGTCCATGCCCCAGAAATGACCGTGGTGGAGCTTCAAGCCCATGGCATTTACCATTTGCGCCACCAGCGGGAGCTGCTCCGTCGGGCCGATGGGTCCGCATACGCCCACCGGATTATCGGGTGTGGCCCGCTGCCAGGCCTCGATATATTCCAGCGCCTCGGCGCAGTAGAATTCCTGGGCCGTGTCGTAAAAATGAACCTCGAACCCCGGCCGACTCAATTGCTCGATATCGGCCAGGGTCAATCGGCCGGCATCATCCAACAGTTCCCTATCCAACGTTGTGTAATCCCACCATTCCGGTGCCACTTGACTGATCGCGCGCATAGCTATCTCCTCCCATTTACTGTGCGCTAAACACTCTAGCGCGGGCGGGATTTAGTGCAAGCGGAAATCGCGGA
>SLLF01000283.1 GCA_007134175.1 Kiritimatiellia bacterium
ACACGGTCTTGGTGGACTCATCGATGGAGTAGACGATCCGATCACGGTGGGTCAGTCGAAACGACCAGTATCCCGCCAACGCTTGTTTCTGTGTCAAGCGGGTTTGATCGACGATTCGCTTTTGTGCCAGCGGGTCGATGCCGGCGCGGAGGGTTACGGTAGCCAGGACTTTGGGTACGTAGAGTTGCGTTTCGGTCGGCAGGAACGGGGCGATAGCTTCGAAGCGGGTGCCGCCGTGATCGCGCAACGCCCGTCCGACCCGGCCTTCGCCGGCGTTATAGGCGGCCAAGGCCAGTGGCCAGGAATCAAAGCGACGGTGCAGTAAACGTAAGTATTGGGCGGCGGCGCGACCGCTTTTGAAGGGGTCCAACCGATCATCGGTCGGAGTCAAGCGCAAGCCAAAGCGCTCAGCGGTGGCCGGCATGAATTGAAACAAGCCGGTTGCGCCCACTGGACTGCGGGCTTGGGGATTGAACGAGGACTCTACTTCCGCCAGCCAGATCCAGTGGCCCGGCACGCCCTCTTCCTCGAATATCTGTTGGAGACGGGGTGCCCACGCCTGGCTGCGTGCCGGTGGTGCTTGGCCGGCCAACCGTTCCTGCCAGTAGGCGGTATCGCGCAACAACGCCGCATTGGGTTGCACGGGCACCGGTACCGGGGGAGGGGCGGGTGCCGGACGTGGTACCGGTGCCGGGGGCGTCTCCGGGGGAGAAAGACGCGGGGTTGGTGGCGCAGCGGTTTCATGAGCGGCGCGCGCGTAATCCAGGCGCGGTTCCAACCAGTCGAGGTAGGGCGCGATCCCGGGAACCTCGGCGAGCCACTCGCTGGCAGCCTCCAGGTCAGGCCACAAGGCGGCTAGCGCCTGCAGATCCGATCCCTGCAAGGCGCTCAACAGTTTGGCCTCAAGTGCGCGCCATTCCTGCGGCGACCAGAGTTCGTATTCCTGCTGCCATTCGAGCGGGGCCCAGCGTTCCCAAGCCTGCTGTCCCCAGTGGTGCAAGCGATCCCAATCGATTTCGTACTCCTGCGCTGCTACCGGCAGCAGCAGTGCGAGCCAGATTGGGCTGATCCAGTAGATTTTAGTCATTTGTCCGATGATTCTTTCCTTTGCCCCAACGTATCCTTGCGGTACGCTACTCGCTTATGAGTGCCAAGTCTACTGAAACGCCATCCCGCCTATTGGTGGTGGAAGACCACGCGATCGTGCGCCATGGGATGCGCGTATTGCTGGCGGGGACGCCGGACTTGGTGGTTTGTGCTGAAGCCGCCGATGTGGACACCGCCTGGCAACAACTGCAACAGGAAGCAACGGACGTAGTCGTGCTGGATCTGATCTTACAAGACGGCAGTGGGTTGGACTTGCTGCGCCGTATGCGCGCCGCCGGGCAGACGGTTCCGGTGCTGGTCTTGTCGATGCACGATGAAACCACCCATGCCGAAAAGGCGTTTCGGGCCGGCGCACAGGGCTACGTGATGAAAGAGGATGCGGATGAAGTCCTGGTAGAGGCCCTGCGGACCGTCTTACGCGGGGACCGCTACATCAGCAAACGCTTGAACGAGACGTGGACCCGCCATTTCATGGAGGGACCGGCGGAACCGGCCGCCGCTGCAACAGCGGTGGACCAGTTGACGGACCGCGAGCAGGAAATTTTTGCCTACCTGGGGCAGGGGTTGACCTCGCGACAAATTGCGGAGCGCGGCGGGCTGAGCGCGCGGACCGTCGAAGTGCACCGGGCACATATTAAGAGGAAACTGGGCTGTGCCAGTGCCGCCGAGTTGTTGCGGGAAGCGGTGCGCTGGGTGACGGAACGGGAAGGGTGAGCGGGCCATGAACAAGCTGCGTGTGGCTAGTTTCGGCATTCGCGGTTTCGTGGGTGAATCGTTGCCTCCCGTGGCCGTCATTGATTTTGCGGCGGCGTTCGCCACCTATCTTGATGGTGGCCGGATAGTACTGGGGCGCGACACTCGGGGCTCAAGTCCTATGCTGCATGCCGCCGTGACGGCCGGCCTCCTCAGCGCCGGTTGTGAAGTGCTGGATCTCGGTATCTGCCCCACACCGCTCCTACAGTATAGCACGCAACCCTATGCGGCGGCTGGCGCTTTGTCGATCTCCGGCGGGCATAATGGGGCGGGTTGGAACTCATTGACACTGATCGCCGCTGACGGCGCCTTTCTCGACCCGGTGAGCGGAGAAGCCGTACTGGACCATTTCCATGCCCGCACATTTCGTAAATGCGGCGCTCGCGACATCGGCACGGTGGTGCCGATGAGGGACTATGCGCCTGCCTATTTCGCGGCCTTGGCGGAACAGGTGAATGTGGCGGCTATCGAACAGGCCGGTTTTACGGTGCTGATCGATCCGGTGGGTGGTGCCGGTTCGCCTTTTCTGGAGGCGTTTGCCCGTACCGTGGGCGTGCAGTTGGTGCCGATCAATGCGCGGCCCAGCACGTACCTGGCGCGTGAGCCGGAGCCGCGCCCGCGCAGCGCTTTGCCCATGGCCTCATTCATTCGTTATGTCAAAGGCGACGTGGGTTTTGTCTGCAGCAGCGACATGGGCCGCATGTCCGTCGTCACGGAATCCGGCGAACCGGCCAGCGAGGAGTACACCCTTCCATTGATCGCCGACCACTTGTTGCCGAAGCGCAGCGGGCCGCTGGTTACCAATATCTGCACCACCCGGACGGTGGACGACGTCGCCGCCCGGCATCGGGCGCCCTTGATCAAGACGCGCGTCGGGCAGGCCTATGTGATGGATGCGTGTACCGATGTCCAGGGGGTACTCGGCGGCGAGGGCAGCGGCAGCGTAGCGGTACCGACCTTTAGTCAGGGCTTTGACGGCTTTCTCATGATTGCGCTGCTGCTGGAAGCGATGGCCGAGTCCGGCGCGACCGTGTCGGCGTTGTTGGAACAATTACCGCGCTACGCCATCGTCAAACGGCAGGTAGATTCCGCCTCCCGGGAGGCTTACCGGGCTCTGGACGCAGTGCGGGATGCCGCTGACTTCATAAGGGACGGGACCGTGGACCATGTCGACGGGATTCGGGTGGACTGGGAAGATGGCTGGGTGCACGTGCGCACATCGCGTACCCAGCAATTGGTCCGTGTAATAGCGGAAGCCAAGGATGAAGCCGTCGCACACGCACGTGCCGCCGGGGCTGTGCAACTCATTCAGCAGGCCTTATGAGAGAAACGCTGAAAATCGGCCTATCGGGTGTGCGTGGGATTGTGGGGGAATCGTTTACCCCGCAATTGGCTGCGACGTTTGCCCAGTCCTTCGGCACCTTTGCCGGCGGCGGGACCATATTGGTGGGCCGTGACACACGCGAGAGCGGACGGATGATCGAACCGGCCGTCGTGGCCGGGTTGCAAGCCGTCGGTTGCCGGCCGGCACTGCTGGGGGTGGTGCCGACGCCCTCACTGTTATTTGCCGTCAACGCCTGGGGCGCGCGCGGCGGGATCATGATTACGGCCAGCCATAACCGCGAAGAATGGAACGCCTTGAAGTTTGTCGACCGGCATGGCTGGTTTCTCGATGCGGCTCATGCTGAAGAGCTGTTTGATCTCTATCACCAGCAAGATTTTCCGCTGGTCCATGAGGCGGATTTGCTGGCAGCCGAGCACCGG
>SLLF01000358.1 GCA_007134175.1 Kiritimatiellia bacterium
CACGGGAAACGACTTCGGGTCCTTTTACTTTCTTGTGGCGTGGCATAGCGGGTCCTCGTAGTTACCATGGTCAAAGCTGCAGATGGGATCGCTCCAGCATCTCCTGCAACGCCTGCTGGACGCGGTCTTGTTCCGTCTCGTCAAATTGCAGCACCTCGCGCAAGCCGAGCGCCAGATGCGGGATATACTTTTCGATGTAGCCCCGTTTGCGTTCCGCCTCGGCGGCGCGCTTGCGTTTGTTCAGGTAGACCGACAAGCGGCGGCCGCATTCCTGCAAGGCAAAGGTCAGTTCGCGGATGATCTCGGGGTAATGGGCCACGGCTTCCTTGGACTCGCTGGTGAACGGCACCCAGACACTGGCCATGTGCGCCATGATCACCAGCGGCCCCAACGGCAAGCCCCCTTTCGGTTGCGCCAAACCGTAGGCCTTCCAGTTCACCGTGTTGACGGCCCGCGTGATCGCGCAGCCGCCGCCCATGTAGAGCAACGGAACCCGGTTGGCAAAGCGCAGTACCCGCACCGGGTCGTCATGGCCCAAATCCGCATTTTCTCCCGGGCGGGCATACGCCAGACCGACCTCCACTTGAAACGGATTGCCGCGGTACACGGTCGGATGGCGGGTGACCGCGGTGTAGAAGTCCGCTTTGATCTCCTTTTGCAGACCGGCCAGCATCTGTTCCTCCCCGATAGGCGCGAGACAA
Organism: Kiritimatiellia bacterium; assembly: GCA_007134175.1. GTDB lineage: Bacteria > Verrucomicrobiota > Kiritimatiellia > SLAD01 > SLAD01 > SLLF01. The sequence goes on from SLLF01000358.1 coordinate 702, forward strand.
TCGGTCGGCGGCCGCATAAGTTTGACGGCGTTTATGGCCTTGAATAACGCCTCGCTTTCCTGATGCGCGATGCGGCGCGGGTGGGCCTTGGGGCTGAGGCCGGCTGTATCGCAAATATAGTGCGCGGCCTTATCACTCACGCGCGAGAAATCCTGGGTCAACGCCACTTTCAACGTGCGCGCCCCGGAATCTTTCAGCATCTGGATCAGTACGCCCAACTCCACCCCGTGCGGGTGCGGTTTGATCTCGCCGCTGGGCGGGGGCAAGATCTCTACCCCCCGTCGGAAGGTGCACCAGGGCGGCTCCGTGCCGGGCAAGACATCCTGCCCGTTGTTCTTCGGGTCTTTCTTGGGCAGCAGTACCACGCGGTAATGAAGTTGCAGATGCGGATTGACAATGGCGCATTGCTTGAGGAATTCATCGACCGAAAGGCGTCCCCGGACATAGGCCGCCTCCATCTCAATCGAGACACAGGTGCCGTGCACCGCCGTCTGGGGTTGGGTGGTCGGGTCGTCCATAGAGAAGGTAGGCACCCAATCCACTTCCTCATCCTCCAGGATCACTGGTTTGTTCGTCTTGGTATCGATCTGAACCGCGATGCGATGGGCGTGGGCTTGGCGTTGGGTCTTGGACCAGATGCGCGTGGCGCGACCGGTGGTTAACTGCCCGTACATGCCTGCCGCGCTGATACCGATGCCCTGTTGCCCGCGCGACATACGCAGCCGGTGAAACTTGGAGCCGTACAACAGCTTGGCGAAGATCTTGGGCACTTGCTTGCGCACCACGCCCGGCCCGTTATCGGTCACATGCACCACGTACCGCGTTTCCGCCAGTTGGCGCAGCTCGACACTGATCGCCGGCAGGATACCCGCCTCCTCGCAAGCGTCCAGCGAGTTGTCCACCGCTTCCTTCACCGCCGTCAACAGGGCCTTGCGCGGGCTGTCGAATCCCAGCAGGTGCCGGTTTTTAAGAAAGAATTCAGATACCGAAATCTCGCGCTGGCGGGCGCCCATCGTTTCGGCAGTCTCTTTGCGAACAGGTTTAGTCTTGGCCATCTGGTAACTCCGGTGAACGAGGCGGGTGAATCCCTGCCCGGTTATTATGCGCAACCGGCGTGAGACCGGGTGCAACGGTTAGTCGTTACCCGTCATTTGGGCGGTTGCGTCGGCCGGCTCAGGCTAGGTTTCCAAACCGAGGAAAGGCGCGCCGGGCCGGCCGGCTTCGCGGGGGGGGCAGGCGCTTCGCGAGCCGCTGTCTCACCGAGCCGGGTTGGCACCGTCGGAATCTTGCTGGCGAAGCGCACTTTGCGCGGGTTAGCGACCGTGGCCGGGGGCTCCGCCATCGCAGACGTCGGTGGCGCTACCGGGGTTGATGCTTCGGTTGTTTCGTCTACGGGCGTAATCCCACCGGTTGCCGTCAACTGGTAGAGGGCGGGGCCTTCGGTTTTCTTCAAGCCAAGGTACTTAACCGTTTGCCAACGGTAGACGTGATCCTCCTCGGCAGGGCTCAGCAGCACGCAAATGGGCGTGATATCCTCCAGGGTCTTTTTCAGCCGAAACGCCATGGATGACACGGGCTTGGGCAAGGTCATCAGCGTGGTCACGTTCATGCGGTCGAAGGACCGCACGAACGAAAAGATGTGTTCCGTCAACATGTCCGCCGACGGCACTGAAACCCACGGCAACACCGTGTCCAATACTACGCGGGTGATCATATTGGACTGTACCAGCTCGTGCAACTGGCTGAACCCCTCCGCCGGCATCGGGCCCCATTGGGGCTGATGGCCCGGCACGAAGGACTCGTACTCCAGCAGCACCAAATGCCCCTGCTCGATGTCGGCGGCCAATTCGAATCCGTAGGACTCGGCCAGAATCGCGACGTCATTGGCCGGCATGGTCGAAAGCAGGAGGCAACGTTCCTCCTGCAACAACCCCTGCCGCAGAAAGTGCAAGCCAACCGCAGTCTTGCCGGTCCCACTGCGACCGCACACCAAAAAATTACGGCCAGCAAACACCCCGCCGTACGGCTCGTCTAAAAAGACTACTCCGCTGAGGGTTTTGGCGATCACGATGCGCGGTCCGGCTCCCCAATCAAACGCTTGACTACGGAGGAAACGAAGGGAATTTCAAAGGGCTTCGTCAGCACGTCACTCACCCCCATCGCTTCGCATTCATTTACGGTGTTGGCGTCGGCATGCCCCGAAATAACCACCAGCGGCGTATCAGGACATTGGGCGCGCAGCGCCTTGATCAATTCCGTCCGCTGCAAATCACCCGGAAGCTGGAAGTCCGCAATGATCAAGTCAATGCCTTCCTGACCGGCCTTGGCCAGCCCGCTCTCGCCATCTTCCGCTGTTTCGACTTCGTATCCCATCCGGGACAACAACGAGTCAAAATACTGCCTTACACCCTCTTCATCATCGATAACCAGAATCTTCGCCATCAGTTGACCTCCAATTTACGGGCCTTGCCCGCTGACCAATACTGTATGAGCGTCAGCATATAGCTGCCCAACCACTAAATCAATCCCTGATTATGCCATCAAACGCCCAGGCGATCACGGCGTTGGAGGTCCGCGAGCGACTGGTTTGTCGCGGGTGCATGATCCGGCAGCGGCACGATGCGCTCGTGGATGGCATCGATCAACCAGCTCGACTGCGGGAAGAAGGCGTCCTCCATTTCCGCGCACGGGGTGATCCAGTTGCGCGACCCCACGACCACCGGCGGCGCGTCGAGATAATCAAACGCATACTCGCCCAGCTTGGCCGCGATCGATTCCGCCACCGAGCCGCGGGCGCAGGCGTCCGAGGCGACCAACACCCGGCCCGTCCGCTGGACCGATTCCACCAGCGGCTCGAAATCCAGCGGGTTGATCGTGCGGCAATCGAAGACGTCCGCCTCCAACTGATAGCGCGCGGCCAGGATGTCCGCCGCCTCCAGGGCGCGGTAGAGCGTGGCCCCGATGGTGACGAGTGTGATGTCACCGCCCTGCCGCCGGCGGGCGGGCGGCCCGAAAGGCACCTCGTAATAGCCGGCCGGCACTTCCGGCTCGAACTGTTCGCCGATATCGTAGAGCCGCTGGCTCTCGAAGAAGACCACCGGGTCGCTGCCGTTCAACGCCGTGTTCATCAGCCCCTTGGCATCGTAGGGGGTGGCCGGAAAGACCACCTTCAAGCCCGGAATATGGTGACACAAGGCCGTCCAGTCCTGGGAATGCTGGGCCCCGTACTTGGAGCCGACGGATACCCGCAGCACCACAGGCATCTCCAACACCCCGGCCGACATGCTCTGCCACTTGGCCAGCTGATTGAAGATCTCGTCACCGGCGCGCCCCATAAAATCACAATACATCAACTCGATCAGCGCCCGGCCGCCCTCCAGCCCGTACCCCACGCCCGTCCCTACAATGGCCCCCTCGGAGATCGGCGAATTGAACAGCCGATGGTACGGTAACGTCTCGGTCAGGCCGCGGTAGACGGCGAATGCGCCGCCCCAATCGCGGTTCTCCTCACCATATGCGACCAGGGTCGGATCGGTATGGAAACGGTGAAGAATGGCTTCAAACAAGGCATCGCGGAATTGCAGCATCTTGTTTTTCGAAACGGGCTTGCCGTCCTGATAAGCGGAGCGCACGCGGCGTTGCAGCGCCTTGATGCGCGGATTCTCGTCGTACGATAACAGCGTTTCCGCCGGTCGCGATTCATCGCAGCTCTTTTGCTCGCGATTGGAAAACATCACGCGCTCGATCTCGCCGGCAGGCAAACGCGGTGAAGTTTCCAGGTCAACCGCTAACCGGCAGGCCTTGGTAACCACCGCCCGCACGCGCTCGCGGACCTGCTGCTGTCCGTCTGTGTCCAGCACCCCGGCTTTGGCCAATTGGGCGCCGTACCCTTCGATCGAGTCCACTTGCTGCCATTTGTCCAGCTCCTCCTTGTCGCGGTAGGACGAGGCGTCGGACGGCGAATGGCCGGAATAGCGGTAGGTAATGGTCTCCAAAAGCACCGGCCCGCGGCCTTCGGCTATCAATGCTTGTTTGCGCCGAATGGCATCGACGACGGCTAAGGGGTTGTACCCGTCCACACGTTCCGCGTGCATACCGTCGGGGTTGAGGCCGGCACCCACCCGGCAGAGGGCATCGAACGCCATGGTCTCGCCGGATGTCTGACCGCCCATCCCGTAGAAGTTGTTCATGAAGTTGAAGATAATCGGCAGGCCGCCGCGATGGTGCTCATCCCATAAATGATACAACTGCCCCATAGCCGCGAAGTTCAGCGCTTCCCACGTTGGCCCGCATCCCATCGAGGCGTCGCCGATATTGGCAATCACCAAACCTGGGCGGCGATTGACCTTCTTGAATAGCGCTGCGCCACACGCGATGTCGGCGGAGCCGCCGACAATGGCATTATTGGGATAGATCCCGAACGGCGGGAAAAAGGCGTGCATGGACCCGCCTAACCCGCGGTTGAAACCCGTGGCCCGTCCGAAGATTTCGGCCAACGCGCCGTAGACAAGAAAATCAATGGCCAATTCGCGCGGCGCACCATCGTGGCCGCGCTCGACAATACCCAGGCAGACGCCGTCCATGTAGTTCCGCATGATCGATTCCAGATCGCCATCCTCCAGTTTGCGGATGGCGGATAAGCCCTTGGCCAAAATCTCGCCGTGTGACCGGTGCGACCCGAAGATGTGGTCGTCAGGCGTCAGCAAAAAGGCCTGGCCGACCGAAGCGGCTTCCTGGCCGATGGACAAATGGGCCGGTCCTTTATGATCGTATTCGATCCCTTGGTACGCGCCTTCGGTCTTAATGGCCTGCAGCATCTGCTCGAATTCGCGAATCAAGCACATATCTTCGTAGATGCCGATCAGCGCTTCCGGGCCATAGGTCTTGGCCTCGGCTTTGATGGAGCCGTTGTATTGGTTCATCGGGATTTCGGCAGCGGACAAGGTCCGGGCCTTACGCTCGACAGATGGTTCAACAATCAGGGTTTTGGGCATGATCAGGTTCTCCTATGGTTGGTTCTAATGAAAGGTTGGTTGTTCAGGGATATGATTGCCAGATGGCGTCGCGAATAACTTCAGATACGGTGGGATGCGGGAAGACCAGGTCCTTGACCTCGTCGGCGCGCAGCTCCATTTCCACCATGGCCGCCGCACCATGGATCATCTCGGAACAGGCGGCACCAAGCATATGCACGCCGACCACCGCCCGGGTATCCGTACGCAGCACGACCTTCACGATGCCGCGCTCGTCCTCGTGCTCCGCCAGGTACCGGCCATTGGCGGTCATCGGCCACTGCGCCGTCTGCACCGGCCAGCCGGCTGCGCGAGCCTGCTCTTCCGTCCAGCCCACCGTCGCCACTTCAGGCGTAGTGTAGATCACGCCGGGCACGCCGTGATACCGCATGCGGTCCGGTCGCCCCGTCAGGTTGTTGACCACCACTTCGCCCATGCGCGAGGCGGCGTGGGCCAGCCAGACGCGGCCGGTCACGTCACCGGCCGCCCAGACGCCCGGCACATTGGTCCCGCACCGGTCATCAATGCGGATGCCGCGCCGATCAAAATCCACGCCGCGCGCCTCGAGACCCAGTCCCGCCACATTCGGCGTGCGCCCGGTCGCCAGCAGCACGAGATCCCGTTCCACCATCTGCGATTGGCTGTCGACCGTGAACTGCACCGTGTCCGGGGTGATGGCGTCCACCTTGGCGTTGAGATGAAACGTGATGTTCTTTTTCGCCAGCTCGCGGCGCAGCGTCTTGGCAATGGCCGCGTCCACCGCCGGACAGATTTCCGGCAGCATCTCGATCACGGTCACCGGGACGCCGATGGAGCCGAAGAAACAGGCGAATTCGCAGCCGATCACGCCACCGCCGATCACCACCAGTTGGCGTGGGGCTTCACGACATTCGAGGATACCGGTGGAATCCAGCACCCCCGGCAAATCCGCGCCGGGTATGGGCGGACGAGCCGGCGCGGAACCGGTCGCCAGCAGAATATCACGGGCTGCGACCGGTTCGTCGTCAATCAACAGGCCGCCTTCCGGGGCTAGGCGGGCCGCCTCATTACGAACTTCGATCTTCCCCTTCTTCATCAACTGCGCAATCCCCTTGCGCAGCTGATTAATTATTCGGCTCTTACGCGCTTGGACCGGTTCGAAATCGAAGGTCACCTGCTCGGCCTTGACACCGTACGCCGCCCCGTGCACGGCGTAGTGAAACAGTTTGGCGCTGTGCAGCATGGTCTTGGAGGGGATACACCCCTCATTCAAACAAACCCCGCCCAAGTGACGGTGTTCGGCCAATAGCACGCGCAGGCCGCGATGCGCCGCCCGTTCCGCCGCGACATACCCCGCCGGTCCGCCGCCAATGATCGCTAAATCAAATGGTTCACTCATGCATTCACTCCTTCGCTAACCAGTAATTCAATGTTTTCCAGGGCCCGCGCCAAATCCTGCAGGAACCGCGCCCCGGGTGCGCCGTCCACGGCCTGATGATCGATCGTCAGGCTCAACGTCATCGCCTCCACGTGGCGGACACCTGTCGGCGTATTGACCGGCTTCAAGAAAAGACCGCCCACGCCCAGGATCGCCACCTCCGGTGTGTTCAGTACCGGCGTGAACTGCTCAATGCCCAACGCGCCCAGGTTGGTGACCGTAAAGGTGCCGCCCTTCAATTGGTCCGGCTGGACGCCGCCCTCTATACAGGCTTGCGCCAGGGGTCGGATCGTCCGCGCCAAGGTCGGTAAATTCATCTGTTCCGCGCCGTGCACCACCGGCACCATCAAGCCGCGCGGCGTATCGACCGCGATGCCGACGTTGACCTGCGGCTGCTGGACAATCGTGTCGCCCAGGAAATGAGCGTTGCATTCCGGATGGCGCAGCAGCGTACGGACCGTGGCAAACACAATCAGGTCGTTGAGCGTAACAGACGGCAAACCGAACGTCTCACCGTGCGCCTTCACCTTGGCGCGGAACTGCTGGATCGCCGTGGCGTCGAACGAACGATGCAGCGTCAGTTGTGCCGTGGATTGCAGCGAGTCGCGCATGCGCGTGGCGATGATCTTACGGATACCCTTCACCGGGATCGTCTTCGGTTGCGCGGACGCCGCTGCCGCGCGCAGGTCCGCCGAGAGAATCAAGCCGCCGGGACCCGTGCCGCAGGGCGCAACCAGTTGCCCTGCTGACGCCGCAGCCTTGGCCACGGGACTCAGGCGGCCACGCTCGATGGCCGCGGCGATCACATCGCGCTCGATCACACGGCCGGCCGGCCCGGAACCCGACAGGGTAGCCGCGTCCATCCCTTCCGCTTCGGCCCGCTTACGGGCGCGTGGCGAGGCTCGACCGGATGCAGTGGCAGACGCTGGCGACTCCGCTGTAGCCGGCTCGGGTATTTCGGCAGGCGATGGGTCGGGACGATCACCTGCGGCAGAAACCGTTTCCTGCTCGCCATCGTCGTCCCCGTCGGTCGGTGGAGCGGCTTCGCCTGCCGGGCGCAGATCAGCGACATCCTCGCCTGCCCGGCCGATGGCGGCGATAGGGGTCAACACCGGTACGTCGGCCCCCTCTGCAAAGAACAGCTCCAGCACTTCACCGTCGGCAGGTGATTCGACATCGAACACCGCTTTGTCTGTCTCGATACTGGCGACCAAGTCGCCGCTCTTGACCGCATCGCCCGGTTTCACTTTCCATTCCACCAGGATACAGCTTTCAACCGATTGTCCTTGTCTGGGCATCAATATAGGTGTGGCCATCTATTTCTCCTTGTTATGCGCGGCGCGCTCAGCAGCGCTCCACCTGCCATCCGTTCTGTTTCAATGTTTTCGCTAAAGCGTCCGGAAATCGCTCATCTGTAATCAACGTCTGTACCAACTGCGGATCGCCCGCCCGGGCGAACAACGCCTTACCGGCTTTCTGGTGATCAGCGAGGACAAACACATGGGTCGCGTGACGCATCGCCAGCTCCTTGGTGTAGGCTTCGCCCGGGTCGCTGGTGGTCAGCCCTTCCGGCCATGACAAGCCCATCGTCCCCATAAAGGCCTTATCCGTCCGCAACACATCGATCACCGGCCGGGTCAGTGGCCCAACCGTCGTCTGGCTCAATCGCCGCAGCTCGCCGCCGACCAGGATCAGGCGCGGCCCCCTCCCCGACAATTCAATAGCGGCGCGCAAGGAATTGGTCACCACTGTAATATCTGTACGGTCCACCAACAGGCGCGCCAGCTCCAGCACCGTGCTGCCGCCGTCCAGGTAAACCGTGTCGCTGCGTTCGATCCGGGCGCACGCAAACTCCGCTATCCGGCGCTTCTCGCGCGCCGCAATCGCGGTCTTATCGTCAAACAAAGGCTCTTCCAGACGCGATTCCAGCGCCACGGCCCCGCCATGCACCCGGCGGATACGCCCTTGCTCCTCCAGGACCTCCAGGTCACGCCGCACCGTAGCCGGCGAGACGGCAAACGCCTCAACCAACTCCGGCACACGCGCCACCCCGCGTTCGCGCAGCAACGCCGCCATATTTTCCTGCCGCAACATCATTTTGCACCCATAAAACCGAATTCAAATGAGCAACTATGATCATTTGTAACCATTCCATGAAACAATGCAAGCATAATTAATCAGCAGGCGGGGCGGTCGCCGGAGCCACAATAATCAACTCTACCATCACGGCGCGTCGCACAAGCGATGAGCGCGCGTTGCCAATTTCATATGGCAAGAGAACACAGATATCCGGTGGACGCGTACGACGATGCGGTTCGCTCGTCCACGCATAAGCGTCCACGTACGCGTCGTCCGTGCTCTCACTCCCTCGCAAACCGCCTAACGGCGGCGGCCAGACTTGGAACCTGAAACCTCAGCGGCGATTCTGCGCCGCTGGTCCCGCCACTTTGCGTTTGCCCGCCGGCGGGGCTTGGTCTATCCTGCCCATGCACGGCCTGCTGCCGCAGGTCGTTCCACGGCAAAGAGGAGTTTGACAGTCTATGCGAATTTTATCGGGGATCCAACCTTCAGGCAAACTGCACCTGGGCAATTATTTCGGCATGATGCGACCCGCCCTGGAGCTGCAGGAAGAAGGCGAGGCCTATCTATTCATCGCCAATTACCACGCCCTGACCACGATCCACGACCGCGCGGATTTGTGGGCCCATACGCAGGACGTGGCACTGGACTTCCTGGCGTGCGGCCTGGACCCGGAACGCACCGCTTTCTACCGCCAAAGCGATGTCCCGGAGGTGACCGAACTGACCTGGCTGCTGTCGGTATTGGCCCCTATGGGACTGCTGGAGCGGTGCCACTCCTACAAAGATAAGACCGCCCGCGGCTTACCGGCCTCGCACGGGCTTTTTTCTTATCCCGTCCTGATGGCGGCCGATATCCTCGCCGTCCAAGCCAACGTGGTACCGGTCGGCCGCGATCAGAAACAGCACGTGGAAGTAACGCGCGACCTGGCGTTGAAATTCAATCATCAGTTCGGGGAGATTTTCACCATCCCGGAACCTGCCATCCGCGATTCGGTGGCGGTTGTGTCCGGCGTGGATGGCCAGAAAATGTCGAAATCCTATAACAACACCATCGATATCTTCGGCCCCGCCAAGGAGACGCGGAAACGGATCATGCGCATCGTAACCGACAGCAAGGCGCTGGAAGAGCCGAAGGACCCTGCTACCTGCAACGTATTCGTGCTATTGAAACTGCTGGCGACGCCGGACGAACAGGCGGCCTGGGCGGACCGCTACCGCGCCGGCGGCATGGGTTACGGCGACGCCAAGAAGCGGCTGGCGGAATTGTTCGAAGACCATTTCGCCCCGCTGCGAGAGCGGCGCGATGCGCTGCTACGCGATCCGGGCTATGTCGAGGATGTCCTGCAACAGGGCGCACAACGCGCCCGCGCCGTAGCCCGGGCTACGCTTGATCAGGCCCGGGCGGCCACGGGACTGGTGGGCCCATGACGCCGACGGACGAATACCGCGTAAAACTCGATGTGTTCGAGGGGCCGCTGGATCTACTGCTCTACCTGATCCGCAAGGAAGAGGTGGACATCTATGATATCCCGATCGAACGGATCACGCAGCAATACATGGCCTATCTTGATCTCATGCGGATGCTGGATCTGAATATCGCCGGGGAATTCATTGTCATGGCGGCTACCCTGATGATGATCAAGAGCCGCCTGCTGCTACCGGTGGAGGAGCGCGCCGTTGAAGAGGAGGAGGACGACGGCGATCCGCGCTGGGACCTCGTGCGGCAGCTGGTCGAGTACAAGAAGTTTAAGGATGCGGCCCTGCACCTGCAAGTGCTGGAGGACCAACAGGAAAACATCTTCATCCGCAGCGGTGAAGGGGTGGAGTTGGGCGCGGTCCCGGAGGTCGCCTTGCACGACGTCAGCATTTTTGACTTGATAGCGGCGTTCAACGACGCATTGAGCAAGGTGCAGAAGGAGGAGCTGCGCGAAATATTCGCGGAGCGCTTCACGGTCGGGGAGAAGATTGACGACCTGCTGCAACAGCTGGAGCGTGAGCCGCGCCTCTCCCTGACCACGTTGTTCACCGGCATGACCTCGCGCCATGAAGTCGTCTGCACCTTTCTGGCCGTGCTGGAGTTAATGCGGTTGAAGCAGCTGCGGGCGATCCAGGAGGAAGCTTATGGCCCGATCGAATTATGGAAGGTGGGGGAGGAGGCATGAGTGACGTGGAGACTATTCCCGAGCTGAAGCAGATTGTCGGCGCCATCTTATTCGCCGCCAAGGAGCCGGTCAGCCTCGAGCACTTGCAGCAGGTATTCGCCGCCACAGCGGAACAATGCGGCGGCATGACCAAGGACTTTGCGGCAGTGACGGAATCGATGCTGGAAGAAGCGGTGGCGGCCCTGAACCAATCGCTGCGGGACGGGGCCACCGGACTGCACATACGGGAGGTGGCCCACGGGTACCGGCTGGCCAACGACGCGGGCTGCGGGCCGTGGCTGCGGGTCTTGCTGGAAAAAGGCAAGGCCAGCAAGCTGTCGCGTCCGGCGTTGGAGACCTTGGCGATCATCGCCTACCGTCAACCGGTGGTCCGCTCGGAAATCGAGGCGGTCCGCGGCGTGGCGGTCGACCAGCTCGTGCGCAACCTGCTGGACCTGCAGTTGATCCGCGTGGTGGGCCGTAGCGAGTTGCCGGGGCGCCCGTGGCTGTTCGGCACCACCCAGAAATTTCTCGAGCATTTCGGGATAAAATCCCTGAATGATCTGCCGGGCACGGAAGAATTGCGCCGCCTGGAGCAAGCGCAACAGCAACGCCAGGCGGCAGCGGCCGACGCTACGGCAACCGGGCCCGTCGCGGACGAGGTGGCTGAGCACGACCTGCTGGGCGGCGCAGCGGATGAGGATCGCCTGGAGGCTGACGAGAACGAGCCGGACCGCACGGAACGGAACGACGCTACGGACGAGGAGACGGCGCACGGGGACAGCCCCCCGACAAGGAGAACATCATGACGCTTGACGCTTTACGGCAACGGATTGACCAGTTGGACGAGCAGTTGGTACGGTTATTGAACGAGCGCACCAGTGCCGCCATGGAAATCGGCCGGGTTAAGCAAGCCAACGGCCAGGAGATCTATGTTCCCGCCCGGGAGAAAGCGGTATTGGACCGCGTATTCCGCCTGAACCAAGGGCCGTTGGCAGCGGATTCGTTAAACGCTATCTACCGCGAAATCATGTCGGCGGCACTGGCGCTGGAACACGATCTAAAGATCGCCTATCTGGGGCCGCAGGCCACCTTCACGCATCAGGCGGCGCGGGCGCGCTTTGGGGCCAGTGTCACCTACATCGCCTGCCAAACCATCTCCGACGTCTTCCAGTCCGTGCAAAAACGTGAAACGGACTACGGCGTGGTGCCAATCGAGAATTCGACCGAAGGCGCGGTGACCCATACGTTGGATGAATTTTTCAATACGCCGCTCAAGATCTGCGCGGAGATTTACCTGCGCATTTCGCATCACTTGATGGCGACCGGCCCACTGGATCAGGTCAAACGCCTCTACAGCAATCCCCAGGTGTTCGGCCAATGTCGGCGGTGGTTACTCGATCACTTGCCACAAGTGGATTTGGTTCCCGTTTCCAGTACCGCGCGGGCGGCGGAAATGGCCGTGCAAGAACCGGAAAGCGGCGCACTGGCCAGTACGTTGGCGGCCGAGTTGTACGGGTTAAACCTGTTGCACCGCGACTTGCAGGACATCAGCGGAAACACCACCCGGTTTCTGGTGGTTGGTCCACAATATGGCGCGGCTACGGGCACGGACAAGACCTCGGTATTCTTTACCGTAAAACACAAAGCCGGCGCCTTGTGCGCGGCCTTGGACGTATTGCGCCGCAACGGATTGAACATGACTAAAATCGAGTCGCGTCCCAGCAAGGCGCGACCGTGGGAATATGTATTCTTCGTCGATCTGGAGGGGCACGCGGCTGACGCCCCCGTAGCGAAGGCGTTGGACGAGCTGAACGAGCACTGTGCACTGGTCACGATTCTGGGGGCCTACCCGCAAGCCCAAAGCGGATGAAAAACTGGTCCGAAACCCAAACGCTTTTTGACGTGCTGCACCACCGGTTGGCCGCCGGTGAAAGCGCAGCGCTAGCGACGGTCATCCTGATCGCCGGGTCCACCTATCGGCGGCCGGGTGCGAAACTGCTGGTTACCGCCGACGGCGTCCTCCGCGGCAACATTAGCGGGGGGTGCCTGGAGCAGGATGTCCGGGAACGGGCGCTGCATGTGCTGGCCACGGGTAAGGCCCTCCAGGCGCATTACGATACCGGCGACGGTGATGACGAGTTGTGGGGCATGGGACTGGGTTGCAACGGGCAGGTGGATATCTTTATTCACCCCGTCACGCCTGCGGATCTGGCAACGGTGATCGATCCG
>SLLF01000260.1 GCA_007134175.1 Kiritimatiellia bacterium
CCTTGGCGGTTACTTCCGCTTCGAACACGTAGCCAAGATCGGCGACCTGCTCCAGCCGCGCCGCAAACGAGCGATCGTCCTGGCCGACCTGCAGTGAGCACTGCTGGCGTTGGAGCGTGTCGGGCGTGATAGTTTTCTGCAGTAGCGCCTGCACGCTGGTGCACAGCAAACGGGGCGGCCGGCCCGCCGCGCATGGCTGCAGGACCTGCAGGCGGTCGCCCAGCAGATCTGCAGGCACCGCAGTATCGCGGCCCGGCAACGTCTCCCAGGGCGGGTAGCAGGCGGGTTCCTCTCCGCCAAGCAAGGCGGTCAAATCCCGGACAACGGCCTCCAGGGTTCGCAGGCCATCGGTAACCACAACCAGCGGGCGCGGCAGGCAATGGGTGCAGGCCGCTACGCAATAGGCGGCTCCGGTCAACGGCATATCGGGCATGTGCAACGTCCCGTCGCCGCCCGCCCATTGCTGCAGCCGTTCCGCCTCTGGCACCGTCCATTCAGGGGTCCATCCCGCTGTCGTCATGGCGCGCAACCTATATCGCCCGCCCCCATCTGTCCAGCCCACCCGCGCCATTGCAACATGGATGGGGGGTAGTTACATCAATCGTGAACCGTTCGCGTCGCCGCTATCCGCCGTCCAGCATGGACCGTATCTTGCGCGACAGGGCGGTGATGGTCACGGGCTTCTGCAAGAACTCCACGTTCTTGTCCAACACACCATGGTGCACCACCGCATCGGCCGTATAGCCCGACATGAAGAGGGTCTTCATATCCGGACGAAGCGCGAGCAGCTGATCGGACAGTTCCCTACCGCTCATGCCCGGCATGATCACGTCGGTGACCAGCAAAGGAATAGAACCCGGGTGTCCAGCGGACTGGTGCAAGGCCTCTTCCGGCGAGGCACACGCCAGCACGGTATACCCCAGCGAGCGGAGATGCCGCTCGAGGCCCTTTAGAATGGCGGCTTCGTCTTCCACCAAAAGGAGCGTCTCTGTTCCTCCCACCGGATCCGGACGTTCCGAATCTTCAGCCAGGACATCCGCGACTCCGTCCTGCGCCCTGGGGATATAAATCCTGAACGTGGTTCCCTGTCCGGCTTCACTGTAGACATTAATGAAGCCGCCGTTCTGCTTGACGATGCCGTATACGGTCGGCAGGCCAAGTCCGGTCCCCTGCCCCACCCCCTTTGTCGTAAAGAAGGGCTCGAATATTTTTTCCAACGTGTCCGGGGACATGCCGCAACCTGTATCGCTAACCGCCAGCATTACGTAGTCGCCGGGAACCGCTTCGGCATGGTGTTCGCAATACCCCGCGTCTATGGTCACCATTTCCGTCTCAATCGCAAGCTTCCCCGTACCTTTGATTGCGTCGCGCGCATTGACACACAGGTTTGCCAGTATCTGGTCAACCTGCGAAGGATCCATCATGACAGGTGCCGTACTGCGGGCCGGCATCCACGCGATAGCTATATCTTCGCCAAGCAAACGCTGCAGCAGCTTTAGCATGGACGCGATGGTGTTGTTAAGGTCCAGTAATTTCGGTGCAACAGTTTGCTGACGCGCAAAGGCCAGCAACTGGCGCGTAAGATCAGCCGAACGTTGCGCATTCCTGGTGACTTCGTCGAGGTCTTCCCGCGCCGGATGGTCCGGAGACAGGCTGTCGCGCGCCAGATCGACATAGCCAAGGATAGCCATCAACAGGTTATTGAAATCGTGCGCGACCCCGCCGGCCAGTCGGCCCACCGCTTCCATCTTCTGAGCTGTCCGCAGTTGCGCTTCGAGCGACTCCCGTTCCGTAACATCCTCCGCAAATCCCAAATTGCGGTCTTCACCCAATGCCACCGCCAAAACGCGCCACTGCTTGATCGTGCCGTCTTTCTGAACGTAGCCGAGCTGACCGTCACGGTACCCAGTCTCTACCACTGCCTGAAAATGATGCATGGCCGCATCTAATTCGCCGGGCGGTGCCAGATCCGGTATTCGCAGCGTCAGCAGCTCCTCTCTGGTGTAACCGGTAATCCTGGAAGCACCGGGATTGGCGTCAAGAAACCGCCCCTCCCCATCGACGATAAGAATACCATAGGGCGCATGCTCCACATAGGATTGGAACTTTGTTTGCTCCTCACGTCGACGTGCCTCTGTCTCAAGGCCATGCAGCGCATAGCCTAAATCGCCTATCAATTCGCGGAACAACGACTGCTCCTCGGTGGACCCGGCCTGTCCTGCAGGCAGAGCCACGACCAGCACCCCAAAGTCGCGACGGCCATGGCGCAGCCTTCCGGCGAGTGCGGCCGTATCCGGGTACGCATGCGAGAGGGGACATTCGGTGCAATTGCTACCGGTATTGTATAGGGTCGCAACGCCGTCCAATTGATCGGACGCCAACCGGCAACATGGCGGCCATTTGTCCCGCGCCAGCTCTTCACACAGCTCCTCAAAACCTTGATCGACTCCCCCGTGCACCACCGTCTGCAGGTGGCCGCATGGATCTTGCGAGGCCGCCCACGCACTGCGGTATCCGCGCGTTGCAACAAGGATTTCACAAGAACGCCGCAATAGCGTTTCGCGGTCCTTCTCGTGGGTGATGAGCTGGTTTACATCGCGAACCGCCCGCAATACCCGATTAAGGTGGTCAATGTGCTCCTCGTTACGCTTACGCTCAGTAATGTCGCGGGAAACGCCCACAAAATAGTCGAACGATTTGTCATTCCTGAACACCAGCGTGATGTGGGCTTCGTGCCATTGCCACTCATCATCCGCATGCTTAACGCGGTATTCAAGGCTCGGCGGATTCTCCTCCGAAGCTAGGGCGCGCTGCAAATAGTCCTCGCACATCGGGATATCGTCCCGATGAACTATAGCTTGAAAGGATTTACCGAGCACGTAGTCACGATCATACCCAAGAACCGTCCTGAACGAAGGGGACACATAAGTGAACACCCCCTCACGATTCGCGATCCAGATCAAGTCGGCCGCATAATCCACAACGGTCCGGTACAATGCATGGCTTTCGTTCAACCCCTCCCTCTGAACTTGCCATGCCAGCGCCTGCAAATCCATCTCGATGGAATGCCGGAAGCTTTCCAGTACTCGACTCTCCCGATCCGTGAAGTGATGTTCTGTACGGTCCAGAACACAAAGCGTGCCATACGGGTGGCCGTCCGGTAAATTCACCGGCAACCCCATATAGGACACCATGCCCAGCTTGAGATCCGGATTATTGGCCCATTCCGGATCCTTGAGTGCATTGACCACCGTCAGTTCTGCCTGCTGCTGGATTACCGTCTGGCAATAGAGACCCTCCCAATGCTCTTTATCGCCGGGACGGTAGGGATTGCCTGCGGTGCCGCTGGCGACCGCTACCTCCATGAATTCGTTTTCCGACTTCATCACCAGTGCCACCGGAACATCCAGTAATTCTGCCAGCAAGTCAGCAACCCCCTGCCACCTAGTGGTTAAGGCTGAGGGTATGTCATCGAACCTGATGGCAGGCTCCGTTGATTCATCCGAAATATTCACTGCCTGAGTCATTTCGCACACCCCTGTCAGATTACAACAGCATAGTGTTTTTTTCAATCAGCAATACAGTTATTCCACTACCACCGCTCCACCGC
>SLLF01000140.1 GCA_007134175.1 Kiritimatiellia bacterium
CCGGTGATCAACGGCGCGTAGCCACCCCGTCGCAAGCGGTACGCGACGGAGCGGACTTCCTGGTAGTGGGCCGATCCCTGCTTAACGCGCCCGCCCCCGTCGCCATGGCCGAACAGTTGCTGGCCCAGCTCAATCCAGCCGATGGATGACGATGCCCGGCTCGCCGAGGAACAGATGCAGGCGCATGGATTCCAGCACTTCCTTGAGTTCATCAGCCGAAAGTTCTGTGCGCAGCATGGGCACTTCCACCCGTGAATCGTGCTCAAACAGTATCCGCTTGGTCACATCCCGGTAACCCGGCTTGCCCACCGTCAGGACGTGATCGCCCTTATAGATTTCAAAATCCTCGAGCGGCGTTGTGCCAACGAGGATCCCGTTGATTTCCACCAAGGCCGGATCGGCCGTGGAATGCACGGACAGGCGCACCGTCGGTCTTTCCCGTTGGCGTTCCGCCCGCGCGGCTAACGTCTGCTCCAACGCCGGTACGGCCCGGGCCACCGCCTCGTCCAGCAGGTCGAGTATCTGGGACTCCCCCAGGGTGGTCTGCACGGCAGCAGTCTGGCGCACCTGGGTTTCCGCCGTGCCGTCGGCCACAGCCACCACCGTTCCGTCGATAGCGTCCAGTGCCTCCAAGGCGACCCGCACCGACAGCGTGGCAAACTCAGCGCGATGCCCCCCCTGATTGACGGTCCGGGTGCCCGGCGAAAAACTGATCAGGCTGCCGCGCAGCACGGCATCCGCCCGCAACGCTTGCGCCGCGTGCAGAAAGGAGGGCCTCGTCGCCGTGGGCCGACCACTATCCAACAGCGTTTGCTGCTCTACTTGATTGATAAAGTCGCGCCGGTCGATTAGCACGAATCCCGGGTGATTGACCAGATGTTTGCCGAGCATAAACACGCCGCGTTCGGCCAGCGCACCGGCCGGCATAGCGCCACCCAGCCGCGGATCCGAGCGCAGGCCGGTCTGGTCCTGAAACTCCAGCACCGCCACGCGCAAGGGGGCTTCGGCCTGAGCGATCCATCCGGTTCCACTGTAAATCACCACCGCCAATAACCAATTTGCCAACTTCATGACTCGTTCCTCCGCTTTAGGGATTATGTATCGGGTTAGACGGTGATCGGGTCCTTTTATTCATCACCATCCAAATCAGGAAGCATCCTGGCCCGCCGAATGCAAGCGCCGCCCGCAACAGGGCGGCCTACAACGATGGAGCCATAGCAGGCCCAAGTTCTATTGAAGGGCGGCGTACTGCAACATGACCCAGACGAACGCCGCCACGGTGGCTGCGGCACAGGCCCAGGCAAGACCGGTCCACACCGGAGTCCAGCGCACCCGGTAATGGCGCTCCTTCTCCAACAACAATCCCAGGCCCGCACCGACCGCAAACCCGCCGAGGTGCGCCCAATTATCGGCCCGGACGATGAGGCCGAACAAGAAGCCGTAGAGTGCCCAGCGCAGAAAGAAGTTGCGCAGTTCGTGGGCAGTATGGCCACCGAGCGCGTGGGTGTAGGCCATGCCGAAACCGATCAGTCCGAACAAGCCGCCCGATGCCCCGACCACCACCATGTTGATCGGTCCGCTCACCACGTAGCGCAGCAGTCCACCCCCGATCAGCGCAGCGGTGTACAGGGTGAAGAAGCGTGGTCCGCCAATTTCGTCTTCCAGCATCGGCCCAACCCGGGAGAGCACCAGCATGTTGAAGCCGAAATGGATCAGGCCGAAATGCAGATACCCATAGGTGATCAGTAACGGATACCCCCCTTGCGGCAGCCGACGCAGCAACAGGCCACCCATCGCCGCCAAGGTATCCAGCGGGGGTGCAAACAACGCCTCGGCCCCGGCCACGGCCACTACCAGCAAGAACAACACCGCATTGACCAGCACCAGCGTATAGCTGACACTCCGCCCCAGTGATTCCCAAAAATCGCGGCCCGTCATAACCTTACAGCTTGGTGCCCGGCGGAATCACCGTGTTTTTGGGGATCACGATCACCCCGTTACGCACCGCATAAGAATCGGTGATTGTTTCATCCGGTTTACCCTCCGGCGTGATGTAGGCGCCATCACCGATTCGGGCATTCTTGTCGATAATCGCATTGCGGATGTAACAATCCCGACCGACTCCCAGCGGGGGCACCCCCTTCATGGGTCGCTGTGCTTCGTAATAGTCCGCCCCCATGATAATGGACCTTTCGATGACACTGCCCTGCCCGATCACGGATCGAATCCCTATGACCGAATGCAAGATGCGGTGGCCGGATATGATCGATCCTTCAGCCAGCAGGCAGCGCGTTAAATCACAGCAATTAATCTTGGACGGTGGCAGGTAACGCATACGCGTGTAGATCGGGGCCTCGGCGTCGTAGAAGCTGAACTCGGGCACGGGATCGGTCAGGGACAGATTAGCTTCCCAAAAACTACCAATGGTACCGATATCGCGCCAGTAGCCGTCAAAGATAAAGCTGCAGACCTTGTGATGCTGGATCGCGGCCGGGATAATGTCCCGCCCGAAATCCTTATCCTCGTTGCCTTGCAGCAATTTGCTCAGCAGTTCGGCGTTGAAGCAGTAGATGCCCATGCTGGCCAGGTAGCGCTCCTCGGCCAGCGGTGCCCGCAGCGGATCCAAAGCCGGGCCATCGCCCGGTTTCTCGACAAAGTTATTGATCTGCAATGCATCATCCACTTGCAGGATGCCCAGATCCCCTGCCTCCCGCCGTTCTACCGGCTTGGTGGCAATCGTCACCTCCGCCCCGGACGCCATATGTTGTTCCACCAGATCGTTGAAATCCATGCGGTACAATTGGTCGCCCGAGAGGATGACGATCAAGTCCGGTTTCTCGTCCATCAGGTAGCCGAACGTCTGACGCACCGCATCGGCCGTACCGTTGTACCAGGCGTGGGACTGCGGGGTTTGCTGGGCCGCCAGCACACGGATAAAACCGCGCTGACCGAAGGGGTCAAAGAGGAACGTGGACGAAACGTGATGGTGCAACGAGACGCTATTGAACTGGGTCAGCAAGTAGATCTTACGGATGCCCCCGTTCAAACAGTTGCTGATGGGAATATCGACCAGGCGATACTTGCCCGCGATCGGCACCGCCGGCTTGGCCCGGTCGCGCGTCAGCGGGTTCAAGCGGGTGCCTTCCCCGCCGCCCAGAATTACAGCCACAATATTCACCCTACACTCCCTTCCTGCACATTCGTCTGCCTTGCTCCACCTATACGCCCCTCCCGCGCGCGGTGCAACCCTGATTCTGCCGCAGGTGGTCGCATCCGGCATTGACGTAACCGCCGTTACGGGTTAACAATCCGCTCTGTTCGCTTGGAACATAATGGGGAGAGGTGGCAGAGTGGTCTATTGCGCACGCTTGGAGAGCGTGTGAACCGAAAGGTTCCGGGGGTTCGAATCCCTCCCTCTCCGCCAGTTGAAATTTTCCGATTTTCGGCCACGATGCACCACGGGGCCGGGAATCGTCGCCCGTCATCGTCCACCGACCACCACTACCGCTGTGACGGAAACGACCGTTGGCATGGCGGCGAGATTGGTCGACACTTTTTCCGGCGCTTCGTCCGATTCATTCCGGTTAACG
>SLLF01000221.1 GCA_007134175.1 Kiritimatiellia bacterium
AGGACCTTTATCGGCGCGGCGCTGATTGGCTCGTGGGCAAGAACGGGATTAATGTAAAATGTTGTCATGTCGTAGCGAAGCGACGTCGAGACATCTCCGTCTTCGCCAACCACCGTCGGTTCTTTAGGAGCTGCGCCTGCCCTGGGCGAAGCCGAAGGGAGACATCTCAGGATCGCGCCAACCACCGTCGCGTTGGGAACGGATTTAAAGGCGACGCGGCTCGACGGAGAACGAGATTTTTCGACTACGCTCCGCTCCGCTCAAAATGACAGCAGGCGAGCGCGCGGCTTATAACAGTGTCCTGTGCGGCCAAGTGTTGGCTTCTAGCGGTTTACCACGCTTCGGGGTCATCCCCTTCGGCGATGATTTCCCGGTAGTAGAACTGGACGGGCTGCCAGATCCCGGCCGCCCCGCTGGACGCATGGACGCGTACCACAATATCGTTTGCCGCGCCCGGCACCAGGTGTTGTCCCGCGATCCGTACCCGGAAGGGGCGGTTCCATAAGTCCCCGATGGGGCGGCCTTCCGACTCGATGCTATGTTCCCCGACCGGTTGGCCGTTAACATAAACCCACGCCTGCTCATCCACGCCCATGAACGCCAGCACCAGCTCGGCTTCATGGCGGTCGGCGGGTTGTGGCAGATCGAGGCGCACCCGATACCAACCATACCCCAGGTAATCGCCGCGCCGCTCCAAAACCCAAGAGTTATCCCAACGCGCCGGCACCGTGATGGGCCGCCACTCGTCGTCCGGTGGTCGCCGGTACCACGCCTGCTCGACCCCCTCATTATGCGGATCTTTGCAGAACACCCAATCGGCCAGTTCGAGTTCCGTAAAGCCGCTTAACGGATCGGAGTCCAGCAGCGTCTCCAGTGGCCAGCGCCGGAGCTCAAACGCGGCCGTGGTGGAAAAGTCGTCAAGCAAGAGATGTTCGTGCTGGCGCCGGAAGCGGATGAGATCCTTGAGGGCCTGCTGCGCTTCGCCAAAAACCGGAAGATCAGGGTCAGGCAGGCTGCGTTCGCCGTCAAACAATGCGGCCAGCAGCACACAAAGCCGGGCGTGTTCCAGCCCCGCTTCCAGAAAGGTGATCCGCTCCAGGTATTCAGGGCGCGGATGGCCCTCGGCCGCAGCGCGCGCACGCGCCAGGATTTTCGCGGCGGGCTCGAAGCTGGAGAGCGGATAAGCGATGTGGACCTGGTGCTGGAAACGTTGCCAGCGGCCCGCTCCCCCGACCTCCTCGATAAATCGGGCGGCATTCTCGATTGAGTACTGTTCCCAATAGGCGAAATATTCCCGCACAGCCGGTTCCGCCGGGCCAAAGACCGAATAGTACTCGTCCAGCAGCGTCTCCACGGGCGCATCGGGCTTGGTGTTCTGTCGAAACGTGAGGTAATAGTGCGGTCCCTGGTTGGCCCAGGTGCCGCGCAAGGCTCCGCCTTGATAGGCCAGCATACCGTGCTGGAACGCGTAGCGGAAAAATTCGCCCGATTGCCGGGTATCGACATGGGGCATGGTATAGCCGTCATGCATGTGGTTGGGGCGATAGCGAAGTTTAATGCCCGTTTGCGCCCAGCCACGCCATTGCGCCTTCAGCCATTCAAAGGCCTCCGGGCTCATGGGGAACCAGCTAACTTCGCCACCCCACGGACAGAAGTTGCCGATGAACCATGGTCCCAGCTCCACGGGTCCGGTCGGCGCCATAAACGTCTGGTGGTAGAGATGCGAAGTAATCTCCACCGCCGGATCGTGCTCCCGCGCCATGGTATAAATCGTTTTCCAGAGCCGGGCATAGCGGTCACTGACATTCCGCTGTCCCCAGAAATCCGGGACTGCATCCGCGTCTGCGGCGTCCCAAGCCCGGCACGAATCGCAATGGCAAGCCCGGCTGGCATCGGCCTCGCCGAGATCGATCGCGTGCGGGCCTGCGGCCAGCGGCGGTCGCAGATGGCCGGCCCGCCATTGTGTGACAATGTGGCGGTGCAGCTCCGGGTTGGAAACGCACATGTTCACATGATTGCCCCTGGACCCCGGTCGGTTTCCGTCACTATCCATCCAGAACCATTCGGGATGTGTCTCGCCGTATTCCGTCCACCAGCCGGAAAAAGCGTGACGACCGCGGGGCAGGGTTTCGGTGTTGCCCATGCGATGGCGTCGATAATACGTATCCAAGGCCGCCGCATACGCCTGTAGCATCTCCTGGGTAAAACCGAACCGCTCGATGGCAGGATCGTACTCCTCCGGGTTGCGAACCGGACTCAAACCGCTTAAGCCCACTTGCCGGGATATTATTTTAGGGCCAAAACGTTCATCCAGATCGCCGGGCACCTTGAAGGTGGTCCGGGGCGGGAGGTAGGTCCCCAGCTCGCCGGGCCAGGCCCAAACCGCGCCGGCATACCGTTCCAGCAATTCGTACAAACCGTACCCGGCACCGTCCGCGCAACCGACAATGTAGAGGTCGCCATCGACCACGCGCACCAGCGTCTGATGGCGCGTCAACCGGTTATCCGGTATTCCCTGGTTTCGCCGCTCTTCCGCCTCGCGATGCGGCAGTAGCGCGGCGTCAACTTCACATCCCAGCGCGCGCGCGGCTTGCGTGTCGCCAATGAAAACGCGCACGCCCGTCGTCTCGCCGTGGTCCGATTCCCGCCGCACGGCTAGCCGCGCAGCCGTGGCCTGCTCCAGTAAATGGACCGCATCAAGAACGGCGGCCTTCAGTTTAGCATCGGCCTTGTCCGGCAGCACCAAGGTGACCTGTGGCACCCCGTCCTGAATCCACACAAAGTCATGGCGTGCCGGTTCTGAGCTGGCCAGGATATCCATCGGTCCGGCGAAAGCCGATATCCCGCATACCCCGAGACATGCCCACCAATGAATACTCGATTTCATGTCACCACTCCCGATCAATATCCAATACTTCCATATGAATGGGACGCCAAATGCCGCCCATATTGGCCGTATTCATCACGCGCACGGTGATCTGGTTGCGCTCACCCCATGCCAGCCATTCGGTCGCATCCAAGCGGAACGGTTGATTCCAGCCTGCCGGACCGATGTCGTGTTCACCAACATAGGTCCCGTTGATCCAGACCCAGGCGGACTCGTCCACGCCCATAAAGTACAACTCTACCGCGGTATGACGCGGCGTTTCCGGCAAGGTCACGTCCCGGCGGTACCAGGCCACGCCGATATAGTCATGCCCCGCATCCTGCCAGAACTGTTCAATGGCGATGGGCTGCCAGTCCGCGTCGTCGTAATCGCGCGCATACCAACCTTTGTGATGCCCCTGTTGCCGCGGGTCGAGCTTGAACCGCCAGTTGTCTACCGGTAGCGGCAAGGTCTCGGTCACCCGCAAGGCATCATCGGTATCCGCGCGCACCGGGACCTCCGGCCTTTCAAAGTCCCACAACGCCTCCACCACCACGCCACGCACCCGGGCGGATGCATCCTGTCCGGCCACGGTCAGCAAATTCCTGATTTCTTCCGTGCGCGGTTCTATTGCAGCCAGCAGGCGGGCAGCGGCCCAACGCTCGGATTCCCGCTCCACTTCGAGGGCGCTCGCCAGCCCTTCCTGCAGCAATGATTTGG
>SLLF01000308.1 GCA_007134175.1 Kiritimatiellia bacterium
AGATGGCGGAGACCACCGCCACACCATCCGCACCGGCCCGAATGACCTCGGCGGCAGTATGGATGTTTATGCCTCCGATAGCCACCAACGGGTGACGCGCGACGGCACGTATGCGGCGCAGTCCCTCCAGCCCCAACGCCTCGGTCAATTCGGTCTTGGTAGGAGTGAGATAGATGGGGCTGACACCGAGATAGTCTGCGTCCCAGGCCTCGGCGGCGACGGCATCGTCAATCGACTCCACCGACAAGCCGATCAGCCGGTCCGGTCCCAGCAAGCGGCGGGCATCGGGGTAGGGCATATCGCTTTGACCCAGATGAACGCCCTCTGCTCCAATCGCCAGCACCACGTCGACCCGGTCGTTGATGATCAGCGGTACGCCGGCCGCGCGGGTATACGCGTGAATACGGCGGGCCAAGTCGATGAATGACCGTGTATCTGCCTCCTTCTCGCGCAGCTGTACACAGGTCACCCCGCCGCGCAGCGCCGCTTGGACGACCGTTTCAAGGTCGCGACCGCATGTTAGGTCGCGGTCTGTAACGAGGTGCAAATCCCAGGCGGGCGTCTTCATAGACGTACTTTCAAAGCGTCCTCATCCAGATTGTGCAGCGCGTCGATAAAGTGCATTTGCAGGCTGCCGGGGCCCTGTGCCTGCTCCCCGGCGATCTCCCCGCAGAGGGCCATTACCCACATGGCATGCTCAGCCGCCGCCAGCGGGTCATCGTTGACCGCGGCAAAAGCGCCAGTCAGGACGGATGCGGTGCAACCAAGGCCCGTAACGCGCGGCATAAGGGCGTGCCCGCGCGGAACGGTCCGGGTCGCTTCGCCGTCCGTAATTAAATCGGTGGCCCCACTGACGCTTACCACGCACGAATAGGCCCGGGCCAGCTGGGTCGCCGCTTCCCGGGCGGCATCGGTGGATTGATTGCTGTCCACGCCTTTGGTTGTCGTGGTGGCATCGCTGAGCGCCATGATTTCCGATGCGTTGCCGCGGATAATCGTTGGCGGTGTTTGGCTCAACAGTTCTGCGCAAGTGCGGGTGCGGTAGGGCGTAGCCCCGGCGCCGACCGGGTCGAATATGATCGGCACCGACTGTTGCGCGGCCGCGCGCATCGCCTGTCCCATACCGGCGACCCAGGCCGGGCTTAACGTGCCGATATTGATCACCAGCGCGCCACCCACGGTATGGGTTAACCCTACCATATCCGCCATCTCGGCCTCGGCATGGGCCATGACGGGTGAGGCCCCTAGCGCCAGTAGCGCGTTGGCGGTGGAATTCATCACCACGTAGTTGGTGATGCTGTGGACCAAGGGTGCTTGTTCGCGAATGCGCGCAATATCCTGCCAGAGGGTTGGTGCTTCCATGACGTATTCCTTTCTGCGTGTGTAATAATCAAAAAAACCGCCGGCGGGAAACCGGCGGTTGAACGACTTGCGCCAACAGAAACCAACGCCGTTTCCCTACGCCGGCATTACCCGGTTCAGGTCGTCGGGGTATCATCTCAGGCGTCGCCACCACCCCCAACGGCAGAATCACCCTACGGGCTAGCCGGTGATTTGTCAATATGGGGCATCAGTCGCAGTGAAACACTTCTTCCATATCGGCCCACCATTCGCCTTCCGCCCGGTCGGGCAGTGGTTCCTGGCAAGGTCCGCAAAGGTCCCACCATCTTTGCGTGGTCGGGTCGGCCGCCATCTGGGCGCTATCGGCCGCGAAATCGTTCCCGGTATACTCGAAATAGCTGAACAGGTAGTGCTTTCCATCGGGCAGTTTGCGCAGGTAGATGGAGTAGTTGGTGAAGTGACACGCCTTGATCATCTGTAGCACATCCGGCCAGACGGCCGCGTGCAATTGCTTGTATTCTTCCAGTTTATCCGCGCGGAGGCCGATGACCGATCCATATCGCTTCATCTCCATAACCTTTCTTTTTTGGGCAGGATTGGGCTCAATGGTTGCTCATGCCCCGGATTCATAGCGGCCGTAGCGCTGGATCGCGGCCATCATTAGACGCATACCGGTCAGGCGGCTGCCGTTGTTGATCGATCCGGCCGTGGCAAACAGCAGGCCGCGGGCCTCCCGCGCTTGTTCAAAATCGCGCAGGAATTCCGCCACGATGTTACGTCCATCGTTCCGGCTGAAGGTGAAGGGTGCCAGTTGCCCTTTGATCACGGCCTGCGGGCAGTGTTGCCGGATCTCGGCGACAGACAAAGTCGGCCCGAAATTGGTTTGCTTCATATCCAGTTCGCCCAGGAGCGGCAGTAAGTGGGCCATGGCCGAGTCGCTGTGTTGGGCGCGGTGGTGTGTGGGGTCCGGCGCGTAGCGGGCGAAGACCGCCCGGTGGATCGGCATGGCGAAGGCGGCGAACATCTGCGGGGTAAACAGGCAGCAATTGTCATCCGCCCAACCCCATCGTCCCTGGGCCGTCGTCGGCGTCAGGCCGGCCTCCTCGTCCAGCACGCGGGCGCGCGCCAGGATGGCGCGCCCGAGTACTTCGCTAAAGCGCTGGAATAGTCCCGGGTCGTCATAGGCCAATAACAGCATGTTCTCCACCCCGTAGATGGAGCAGGCAAACGTGCAGGGACCGCGCTGTTGACGGTAGAGCGGTACGGTGCGGCCCTGGGCGGTGAGTCGCGTTTTTTCCTCTTCCCAATTGGGCGGCAAGATGAATTCGCGCAGGGTTTCGAGTCGTTTTTCGACCCGGTCCAGCAGGGCGCTGAGTTCGGCGGGTGAATCCGCCGCCTGTTTCAGCCACCAGCTACCTGCCCGGCCGCCTTCCCAGACGTTTTCGGCCTCGAAAATGTCGTGCAGTTGTTTTACTGCCGGCCACGGATCAAGCTCGTCCGCAGTGGGCCCCTCCGGCAATAGCCGCCGGCCAACCACTTGCTCCGCCCGGTCGTTGTATTGCCGGCTGATATCAAAAGCCCACGCCCGATCGTCGTACAGAAAACGCTGCCAATCCTGTTCGATACCCAGCTCGTCAAAGATGCATTCCCAGTTACAGATGGCACCCAGCGGAACTTGCGGGATAGCCGGGCCAAACGCATCCGCCCGCGCCACCTCCTGATCACGCCAAAAGGCCTCGATATCCAGTGGGGCCAAACCTCGATTGGCGGCGGTGTCGCGCAATAACGAATCCACTTGGTTTTGTTGTTCTGCAGTAAGTTCGGTGTAGGCGGCCGCCATGGCTCAGTTCTCCATAAGTAAGCTTACGATGCTGGTTTCTGGTCCAAATTCTCCGTCCAGTTATATCAGATGAGGCTCTTGCAAAACCCCCCGCAACGCTGCGCCTGACGGCTTGCGTCGCGGGGCGTTTTGTAAGCTGAAGAGCCCCGCCACCCACTGTGAGCATGCGTGACGTTTCAGCCTACGCCCCCATCGTCTTCTGCGCGGCACCATACCGCGCCCAAAACGAATGAAGGAATGATGGCACATTCCAAGGCGTTTGTCTACCCCCCCATTTTTTGTAAATAGTTGTAGTCTGTTGCAGCGCAATATGTTATAAACTGAAATTACACGCAAGAACGGGTCTGGACACGCAGAAAGGAGACGAAAGCGCATGCAGAACACGCAACCCCA
>SLLF01000369.1 GCA_007134175.1 Kiritimatiellia bacterium
CCACCGATATTGATCAAGACGCAAGAACCGTTGGCCGCCCTGAAAACGGTCACGCCGTGCGTGGCAGCGGAATGAGCCCGTCAGTATTTGCCTTTGGCCTGCCGATGTCAACCCACAGCTGAGCTTGTTAAACGCCTGTGGGTGTGGTACCCTGTCCCTCATAAGCCATACCATCATTAAACCAGAGGAGGTATTCACTATGGCGTTTACATTGGATATTGGTGCGGCGGCACCTGATTTTTCGTTGCCGGCTACCGACGGCCAGACCTATTCCCTGGCCGATTTCAAGGAAGCCGACGTGCTGGTGATCTTTTTTACCTGCAACCACTGTCCGTACGTGACCGGCTCGGATGAATTGACCCGTGCCACGGCGGATAAGTTTGCCGGGCGTGGCGTGCGCTTCGTCGGGATCAACTCCAACAGCAAGGCCACCTATGCCGAAGATTCGTTCGAGCACATGGTCGAGCGTATGAAAGAGCACCAATTCCCCTGGACCTATCTCTATGATGAATCGCAGGACGTGGCCCGGGCCTACGGGGCGCTGCGCACACCGCATTTCTACGTGTTCGACGCGGACCGCAAATTGGTCTATACCGGCCGGGCCGTGGATGCCCCGCGCGATGCCAGCAACGTGACGGTAAACGATCTGGACCGCGCCCTAGAAGAGCAGTTGGCCGGTAAACCAATCCGTGTCCCTAAAACCAACCCCATTGGCTGCAACGTCAAGTGGGACGGCAAAGATGCGCACTGGATGCCGGCAGACGCTTGCGATCTCGTTTAGCCCGTCCCTTGTTCTTGTTGCAGCAACCACTGCTTCCAGGCCGTGCCCGCGCTGAAGCCGCCCAGTCCGTGGTCGGCGGTCAGTACCCGGTGGCAGGGCACGAATAGTGGCAGGGGGTTCGCGGCGCAGGCTTGGCCTACGGCGCGGGCACCTCCGGCACGGCCCATATCGCGTGCCAGCGCCCCGTAGGTGCGCGTGGTCCCCCACGGGATCGTGCACAGGTAACGCCATGCCTGCAAACGAAAAGTGGACGCGATTGGCCAGTGGATGGCATCCCATTCCGCGCGTTCGCCGGCAAACAAACCAGCAAAGAACTGCTTCAAGTCAGCCACGATAGGCTGCGCGGATGACGTTGTGTCGGCCCGAATGGTGTGCAGAACAGGCGGGGGACAAGATCGACTAGAATCAAAAGGGCCTGCCGACGGTAACCGGCAGGCCCTCACACTTGAAGCGTCATGTTCTACCACAATGCAGCCCCAACTGGTGTGGATTTGCACCGACATGACCGCTACAGCCGCTTACCAGCCGCCTTCGCGCTTCTCGTTGCGGATGCCGCGCCGACTGCCTTTGCCGGATCGGAACTTGCCGCCGCCACCGCCACCACCGTAGCCGCCACCGCCGCCGCCACCGTAGCCGCCGCCACCGCGCGGACCGCGTTCTTCACGCGGGCGGGCCTCGTTCACCACCAGCGCCCGGCCATCTACTTCCTGGCCATTGAGCATTTCGGCCGCCTTTTGCGCTTCTTCGTCCGTGCCCATTTCGACAAAGGCGAATCCCCGGGACTTGCTGGTGAACTTGTCGAGCACCAGATCACAACTCGTGACCGTGCCGGCTTGTTCAAATTGACTGCGCAAGTCATCTTCCGTCGTGTGGTAGGACAGATTGCCTACATACAACTTTTTACCCATTTCCTTCCATCTCTTTCTACTGCTACGTGAAGGCCACGCCTAAGCGCCCGATTTGTTCAGGCCATTCTGCCGTATCCACCGGCATTTACTATTTACTTGCCGCAGTCCACTTCCTGTCGTCAGCAGCGTTATCCTACGGCAACGGGCGAAGAATACAACAAGAAAACGGGGTTAAGCCGACTCGCGCCAGACGGGCGCGGGCGCCAGCACGGTGCGCCCGGGGCGCGGGCCGGTGGGAGCGATGATCCAGTCAAAGGCGGCCCGGGCCAACGCGATAACCGGCTGGCGCACAGTGGTGAGGGCGGGAACCGTTAACGCCGCCGCCGGGATATCGTCGTAACCGGTCACCGCGCAATCCGCCGGAACCGCCAGACCGCGCTCCGCCAGCGCGCGCAGGACGCCCAGAGCGACGACGTCGCTGGCCGCCACGATGGCATCGGGTCGTGATGGCGGCGTGCTCGCCAGGTGTTGCCCGGCGTCGCGCCCCGCTTCCCACAGTCGGGCGGTACTGAAATAGGGCTGCAGGCTACCTCTGCTATCCCCACCCATCGCACGCCAAGCACGCCGGAAATGCGCGTAGCGCATCCGATGCATCGGCTGATCGGCCCCGACAAACCCCAGACGGTGATAGCCTTTGGCCTGCAGCCCTGCCGCCAGGGCCGTCATACCGTTCACGTCATCGGCCTCGAAGGATTGCAAACCGGGCCGGGCCGGCCCATGACCGATCCGCACCAACCGCACCCCTTTCGCCGCAAACGGTGCCGTCCACTCCACATCATGGCCGCTGCCGATAATGATCAATCCGTCGATTTGATGCTTCAACAGGGCGGTCACATCCAAATCCCATACTTGCCGCTGCTCGAATCCGCCCAGTACCAGGGAATAGTGGCGGGCATGGGAACAGCGCTGCAATTCGCGGATAACCGGACCAAAGAAAGGATCCTCGAAGTCATAAACGACCACGCCAACCGTACGGGATGCGGCACCTTTAAGCATGCGCGCGGAGGCGTTGGGTGTGTAGCCCAGCTCACGGGCGGCCTGTCGCACCTTGGCCACGGTCGCCGGGGAAATACCGATCGCCTCCGCGCGCCCCGCCAAGGCGCGCGATACTAGCGATACAGAAACCCCGGCCCGGGCGGCAATATCTTTTTGTGTGACCGATCCCATGACGCATCACTTCCGGGAAACCGGCCACCCACCCGCTGGCGGTTCAGCGGGCAGTTGTTGCAGAAAAGCGGATACCAGCGATTGTTGGTAGGTTTGCCCGAATTGGCCTGCTTGAAAAAGAGGAAAGGCCTCCGTGTGCAACTGCCGCCAAGAGGCGACTTCCTGGCGAGGAACGATCGGGAAAAACCAAGCCCTTGCCCGTTGGGCCGCCCGCCAATCACCCGGGGCATCACCGATCATCAAGACCGCCTGCGGCGCCAGGCGGTGGGTGGCCAGGACGTGTTGCAATATCTCCGTTTTGGTGCCCTGCTCTTGGCCGGTGATCGCTTTCACATGTGCCTGCAGACCGCTGGCGGCCCATTCGCGCTCCAATGCTTCCGTCGGGGTCTGCGAAACCACTACAATGTCGACGTGCTTGGCCATGGCCGCCAAGGCATCCGCGGCACCGGGAAACGCGGGCGCCTGGGGAAGCTGGGTGCGAATCCGTTCGTCCACCGCCCGGCTCCAGGTCAGCACGTCGCGCAAGCTCGGATTACCGGTGCGGGCCACTTCTTCCGCCAGCGCCGTATTACTCAGCGGACGACCGGACTCCACATAATGTCGCAACGACGCTGAATGGTCGCGTAGCCGGTCGGTTACCGGGTCGGTCACGCGGGCCAGCAGCCATTCGAACGTCTGCAGCAAAGCGACAAGTCGATTCTGCCCCCGTGCGCAC
>SLLF01000328.1 GCA_007134175.1 Kiritimatiellia bacterium
CTCAGGCCCATGCGATCCGTGCCCGTTTGGCGTCCGCCCGGCGCGTGGTCATTAAGATCGGCAGCCGCGTTCTGATTCAAAAGAACGGTCGGCCTGACCTCCGTCGCATCCGCGCATTGGTCCAGGCCATCGCCTTGCTACACCACGGCGGCCGTGAAGTGGTGGTGGTGAGTTCCGGCGCCATCGGCGCCGGTGTGCAGGCGCTTGGCCTGCGACGACGTCCCGACAATCTGCCCGAACTGCAGATGGCCGCCGCCGTCGGTCAAACCCGCTTGATGAGCCGGTACAGCGCCTTGTTCGCGCGCGAACAGATACGCATCGGACAGGTGCTGTTGACCCACGACGATTTGCGCGACCGTGTACGCCACCTTAACGCGCGCAACACCATGATGCACCTATTGCGGCACCGCATCATCCCGATCGTGAACGAAAATGACGTGGTCGCCGTGGACGAGATCAAATTCGGCGACAACGATCAGTTGGCTGCGTTGGTCGGCATGCTGATTGAAGCGGACGTATTATTGCTGTTGACCACCGTGGATGGCTTGCGCCGGACCGGTCCCAGTGGACGGACGCAGCGCGTCCCCTATTTGCGGGCTATCTCCGATGAGGCGCTCGCCTTGGCCGTGGGGCGCGGTAGCGACTTCTCCACCGGCGGCATGCGCACCAAACTGGAGGCGGCCCACGATTTCATCAACTTCGGGCGATTGGCCGTCATCGCCAACGGCCGCAAGGCGGGGGTATTGGAGCGGATCATGGCCGGGGCTGACGAGGGCACGTTGATCGGCAGCGGGGAACGCCGCGGGGATGCGGGCCAGCGCAAACGCTGGATCGCCTTTTTCCATCGCCCTCAAGGCACACTGCTGGTGGACGAAGGGGCCCGCCGCGCCATCATGCAGCGCGGGACCAGTTTGCTGCCCGCCGGCATCCTCAACGTGGAGGGCACGTTTTCCATTGGTGCGGTCGTCAACATCCGGACGTCGGAAGGCCCGGTCTTCGCCCGTGGCCTGACCGAATACGACCACCAGGCGATCCGGACCATCATGGGCCGCAAAACCAGCGAAATTGCGGCCTTGCTTGGGTCCAAGGATTATGATGAGGTCGTGCACCGTGACCATATGTTGGTGCTGAACCGGGAAGGAGAAGACCATGGGATTACATGAAGAAATGTTGGCGATGGGCGACCGCGCCGTAGAGGCCTCGCGGGCTTTGGCGACGCTGACGACGCGTAAAAAGAATGCCATTCTGGAGGCCATGGCCTTGGAGCTGGATGAACAACGGGAATCCATCCATGCGGCCAACGAAAAGGACTTGGAAGCCGGCCGTACCGCCGGCTTGAGCGCGGCGCTGCTGGACCGGCTCGAGCTGACCGATGCCCGCATCGACGCCATGATTAAAGGATTGCGCGACGTGGCGGTACTGAAGGATCCGGTAGGCACGAAGATTGCGCGCTGGCTACGGCCCAATGGCTTGGAAATCGTAAAAATGCGCGTGCCGATCGGCGTCATCGCTATCATCTACGAATCCCGTCCCAACGTCACCGCCGACGCTACCGGCCTTTGCTTCAAGACCTCCAACGCGGTCATTTTGCGCGGAGGCCGCGAAGCCGTGCACTCCAACACCATCATCGCCAACCTGCTGCAAGCCGGTGGCGAGAAGAAAGGGTTGCCGCCGCACGCCATCCAGCTGGTGGCCACCACCGACCGCGATGCTGTGCGTGAGCTGGTGCAGATGGTGGGCCGGGTTGATTTGGCCATTCCGCGCGGCGGCGAGGGGCTGATCAACGCCGTAACCGACCTGGCGCGGGTGCCGGTCATAAAGCATTACAAGGGGGTCTGCCACACCTACATCGACCATACGGCCGACCTGGACATGGCACTGCGCATCGCCGAGAACGCCAAATGCCAGCGGCCCGGCGTCTGCAACGCGATGGAAACGCTGCTGGTGCACCAAGACGTGGCCAAAGCCTTTCTGCCATGCTTTGCCGAGCGCATGCAGGCGCGGGGCGTGGAGCTGAGGGCAGACGAGGCCGCCCGTGCCTGGCTGCCGGCCGCGCAACCGGCTACCGAGGAGGATTGGTTTGCGGAATACCTCGATCTGGTCTTGGCCGTGCGCGTGGTTCCCGATGTCGAGGCGGCCATTGCCCATATCAACACCTACGGGTCCAACCATTCCGACGCCATTGTGACCGCGGACAAGACGGCGCGCCAGAAATTCACCCAGCGCGTCGATTCCTCAACGGTCTACGTCAACGCCTCCACCCGTTTCACCGACGGCGCGGAATTCGGCATGGGCGCGGAAATCGGTATCAGTACCGATAAACTGCATGCGCGCGGGCCAATGGGACTGGACGAATTGACTACCTACAAATACGTGGTTGCCGGCGCCGGCCAGATTCGGGAGTGACATGCTAATAAGGGAAGGGTTTATTCCCTCACGCCCGGAAGAATGGCTGGCTCCAACCGCGTTTGCGGCCATTGACCGCTTCGACCCGGAAGTAGGCCAGGCCGGATTGCACCGGCCACTCCAATTCGCCGCCCTCGTATTCCGCCAGTACGGCGCCGCCCGGTCCGATGACCCGTAGGCTGCGCGTCTTCCGGGTGGCCACCACTCGCAGGATCCCGTCCGCCAGCGTGAGCGAGGAGAAGCCAGGGTAGGTCGAAGCGTAGAAGGCACCCCGCTTTAACTGTTCGACAATCAAGGGCCACGTCACCTCGGCGTCTTCCGGCACCTGCACGCCAACCCAGCCTTGGCCCGGGCCGACATAGACCGCATGAAAGTCATCCGCCGCCACCGCCCAGATCCGCTTGCCGGCGGTGAGCAACTCATCCCAGAGGCGAATGTTGCGTGCTTCGTCGGTGCCGCGGCCTTCCCGCAAGGCATTGAATATCTCCACCGCGTGCAGTTCGTCCGCGGCCCGATGGATATTTTCCTCACCGTGCGGGTATTCCTGCGGATGGCAGCCCATCACGAAGCCGCCGGCCGCGCGCAAGGCCCGGGCTCGCTCGACATAATCGTCCGACGGTGTTGGCGTTACTTCGTGCACCCCGAGTTCGATGATATGATCCGTTTGGCCGTTTTCCTCCCCGGGCACGATGACCAGTCCGGCCTGCCGCGCCCATTGTTCAATGGCTGGCGCGCTGTGGGCCTGATTGTGGTCGGTGACGGCGATGAAATCGTAATGGAGCAGCTTGAACATGTGTCCACTGGCCCCTAAGTCGAAGTGGCCGCCGCAGAACTGGTGCAGGTGAATATTGCCGCGCAGCCAGCGCGTTGAATGACTATACGGATTGATATACTCCATCTGATGATACTCCTTGTTTTGCTACTGTGACAAAGTGCATTTGATCGTGCAACGCTGAACATTGCGAATGCCGAACCGGCGTGGCCCGTTGCACCAGGCCGGAACCTGATTGACAACCATGCGCACAGCCTTATGGTGGGGACGAATAATAAATCAAGTGTCACTCCATCCTACTGGCCATTATCCGAGGAAACATGCGATGGCGAAGAGCTTGCTGCCTCACATGGCGAAGCCTGGGGCAACA
>SLLF01000111.1 GCA_007134175.1 Kiritimatiellia bacterium
CAACGGTTCGGATGGACCGGCAGTTATCCTTGATGTCGCAGTAAATCGGTTGGACAACTGTGTCGGCGGCCAAGTGTATATAATTCATATACCAGCTCCACTTGGCATCGGGCGGTAGCGCCGCAACCGCAGCATGGCGCTCAATGTCATCCGGTCTCAACGCGATCCTTTTCCAGCCGTCAGCGGGAGCGTGGTCAATCGGTTGCAGCGTCCGAAAATCATCCGTTGTGCGAAAATAATAACTTTCTTCATGCTGATCCCTGCCGTACCGATCGGTCCTACGCGCACGTAGCTCGCAAACGATCGGGTCGCCCGGAACAGCAATCATCTCGGGATGTACCCAACAATCGTCATGACTGTCGCCTGGCACGATGACATCGGTTTCCACCTTCTTAACGAGCGAGGCGCTGGCTCCTTCAATGACTATAGGGTTTTCAAACATACCTCGTCTCCTTATCGTGAGGGCTATTAATCTTGCTTCATGACTATATCCAGATAACACAGTTCCGCCGACTCGCCTTCTTTCATGCTGATTTCGAACACGTTTTCGCCGTCCTTGAGTAGCTCTGCGGGCACGGTCCAGGCCTGGTAGTCTTCGGGTTGACCGAGGGGACTCGGATCGCGGTACCGGTAGGGGTGGGCAAACGGCTCGCTCACGTCCGGCGTCGGTTCCAGCGCCGCCCCGTTCAGACACAAGCCCAGCGTCGTTCTCGCCAACGAGGCGCGGGCCTGGATTCGGCAGCGTCCGGCTTGCCGCCAGCCATCGGCCGACGGCGCCATGTCGAGCGTGCAGCCAACCCGTTGGCCCGGCTCAAGGATGACCGGAAACGGCGACTGGGGATTCTCGCGGGCGTTCATCATCATTTTGCCGCTGCCCAACATCCCCGGGTCGTAGCCGCCGTAGCCGCGGCTGAGAAACCAGTGCTGCGACTGTTGCGCCAGCCAATCGGCGTCGTGCAGATGCCGCAGTACGTGGAACGGTACCGGCTGAACAATGCGGCCACCCGTCCCCTGATGCCCGTAGCCGTCCCACTGGCGATAATAGACAAAGTTGAACAGGCTCACGCCGGCGGCGCCGCGGGCGTAGGCGAGATGGGCGGCGGTATAGAACTGCGCGTCGGTCGTCCGCCGCTTCCCGTAGGGCGGCGTGCTGTCGGTGCAATCGGACATTTCGAGATAGACGCCGACATGCGCGGGCAGCATGGCCCGGATGCGGTGCAGATCGGTCTGCTGCTGGGTGAAGAACGAGGGAAAGACATTAACCATGTCCACGCCGGCTTCCGCCACCAGGCGTTCCAGATCCAGCCCGGTCATGGGGTACTCGGCCAAATGACAGGGAACCTTGATGCAGAGCCAGCGCCGGCGGCCTTCCCGCGCGTGCCGGTCGAGAAGTCGGCGGATATCGGCAACAAAGGCGGTGACGGTATCCTCGCGCTGCAGCCGCGTGGTTTGATCCTGCCGGAACAGGCTGGCGTGGCGGGTAAAGTCGATCTCGAATCCGTCAATGTCATAGGCGCACCACTCAGCGGCGAAGGTCAGGAAGTGACGCCGCACGTCCGGTAGCATCCAGTTGAGGCGGCGCTGCTCCTTGGCGGTCGTGTCCGGCTCGTTAAGGCAATAGTCCGGATAATGCTCCTCCATCCACCGCGACCAGTTCAACTGGCGGGCCTTGTCTTTGATGGCCTGCACTTGATTTAGACGCAGCGACAGGAACGGCGCCTGGCCGACCTTGCGACAGTGGCGCACGAAGGTCGCCACCATGTCGCCGCCCGCCAGCA
This sequence comes from Kiritimatiellia bacterium, assembly GCA_007134175.1. GTDB lineage: Bacteria > Verrucomicrobiota > Kiritimatiellia > SLAD01 > SLAD01 > SLLF01. Next base: position 1,779 of record SLLF01000111.1, read on the forward strand.
TGTAGCGCCCGTAGGCATCCGGCGGCTTGCCATAGGTCTGCTCGAACCAGCGGTAGTGCGCCTCCGCCGGGGCGCTCGCGCTTTTCCACCAGGCGACCCAGGAATGGCCGGGCGAGAGCTTGTGAACATCCACGCCCGTGCCGACCGTCTCGTCGATACTGGCCTCGATCATCGCGTCGGTGAATTCCCCCCCGGACTCGAAGGACTCCGGGGTCATGGTTTTCGGATCGTAATACTCCGGCTTGGCGGCACGCACGATATTGGTCGTGTCGTTGTCGAAGAGGCATTTAAAAGGGGGGGTGTTCATGGCCATAGCTCTTTATTTATTGGTGATGACTTCATGACCTCGTGGCACCCGATCCGGCGCCATGAAGTCACCGCGTACTCGCCCTGCGTCGGATCCGGGGTAACGGGGAGAGAGTGGTTGTTGTCTTTCGCTTGAATGCTGTTCATGTTCGCCTTTCTTATGCCATAAGATGGTCGTATTCTTGCGGGTTGTCGGTTGACACCGAAACGGCTAGCCCGACTGCGGGCAGTTCCGCGATCACGCGCTCCACTTCCGGCGTCGCCTCCTCCAGACAGACCAGCAGCGACTTCCCGCCTTCGAGCACGCGCCGCCACAGCGGCAGCAGCTCGTCGAGCGTGGGGCCGCCGGCATCGACGGTGCATTCGATGCACGCCAGTTGCGGTGTGTCGAGGAGGCTGTCAATCATTACCGGCAATCCGACTGAATGGGTGTGGAACATGGCGTATTCGACGCTGGCCCAGATGCGCCGGTCGTGCGGCAGAATCAGGTCGCGGTAGAGTCGCGGGCCGATGAGGCTGGTGCCGTCCTCCTGGCTCCAGCAGGCCGTACCCGGCGCCCACAGGCCGCGCCGGTTGGCGTAACCGCCGTGAAACGGCTGCAAGACCTTGAGCTGCTCGGCGATGGCCAGGATAATCATATCGGTCAGTTCGGTCAGGATGTCCAAGTAACGTTCGGGCTCCGTCATCAGGCCGGCCAGGACTTCTTCATTCGGCATGGCCGCCAGCAACAGGTCGAGCACCCCGCGCCCGAGGACAGTCGGCACGGGAACGCCGGGGAAATCCTCCTGCTTGCGGCGCAGGGCGAACCGCAGCCGGTCGAGCCAGGGGTCGTCGGTCGTCAACGGCAACCGCCAACGCTGTCTAAGCTGTTCGGGTTTGTCCGCCAGATGTTCCGCCCAGGCCATCAGGGTACCGTCGGAGAAATGAATCGCGCATCCCATAAGAACCTCATACCACGGTACGCCACAGTGCGGGATGGTGGTGTAGAAGAGATCGCCGGGCCGGTCCGCGCAGGGCGTGCAGACGGTGTAGCAATGCCTGTAGGCCTGGTAGAGGCTCTCGTTGACGTCTTCCGGCGCCAATGGACGGTCGCCCAGCAGCTCAAACCCGGGCGCGGTTTTGCCCAAGGGGCGGCAGATGCCGATCAGGGGACGGTCCGTGGGCCGCCGCGCCCAGAAATCGCGGTGGCGTTGCAGTTTGTCGTTCAGGCAGGGGTTGTCTTGCATTATGGTTTCCTTTTAAGAACGGCGCTGCGCGACGCGAGCCGGTCCAGGTTCGGCGTATGGATTCCGCGGCAACCCAGCGCCGCAATGGCCCCGGCCGGCATGCCCTCCGCCACGAAGACCACCAGGTTGGGTTGCCGGGCGGATTTCATGCTGAAACTCCCGGAATTAGCTTGCCGGTGGGGCTGTCAGGGCCGCTCAGGGTGACGCCGGTTTCCCGTGCCCATTCGGC
>SLLF01000217.1 GCA_007134175.1 Kiritimatiellia bacterium
ACCCAGCACCAGCAACCGGTCATAGCCTGGTTCCGTCGTGCGGGCGCCGTCCGGGGTCAGGTGCCAAAGTCCATCCACCACATCGGCCATCTCCGTCACGGAGGTCGCCGCCCCCCAGTCGGTGCTGTACGGCAGCGGCCAGACTTCGTCCGCCGTGTAGTTCACGGTCGCCGTTACCGACGTCGAGCCGCCTTCGGCGTCGACCGCGGTAAACACAACGCTGTTCGCACCCTCATTCAAGTCACCGTAATCGATCTCGGTAACGAAATCGCCCAGCCCGACCAAACGGGTGCTGTTGGGCCCGATACTCAAGGATTGCGGCGTGCCGCCATTCACGGAATAGGTCAACGAATTGATCGGATGCGGCCCCGACACACGGCCCAGCAGGTTGACCCACTGCTGCGGATTGCCCCAGGTTCCGAAATCCTGCGTATCGCCATACCAGAGGTCAATTTCCGGTCCGGCACCGGGTGGCACACCGGGATTTCCCAATGGGCACGCCAGGTTGTCGAAATAATCCGCTTGGGCCGCAAAAGCGGGCGCGGAGGCCGGGGTTGAATGGTAGTTGCCTGCAAAAAAGCCACTTTCAGTCACGGTAAGAGGCTGGGTGAAGGAGCCCGCCGTGAACCAAGTGAGGCCATCCTGCGAATAGCGGAATATCCAGTTGCCGCCCGCGCGTTCAAGACGGAGATAGTGTGGCGTGACCCCGGCGGCAGGAGCGGTATTAATGAATGCGGTCGCCGAAGCGCCATCCACAAACGCGGCAAACAACCGGAGCCCGCTGCCATTGTGGTGAGTATCCACGCGCACGAATTTATTGTCGGTTTCTTGAACGATCAGTCCCTGAATCTGGAAGCCGGTCGCGGGCACGGAATCAAACTTCGCTTCGATCCCGAAGTCGATGTCGGCTGTGTCCTGCAACAGGCGGGGCGCTTGGTTTGCGGCGCCGCTCCACAGGTTATGAATGACCCCTGCGGGCACCGCAATCTCGGCCGCCGATCCCGTCATCGTCAAGGTTCCCCCTGCCGGGCCGTGAAAGCGCCAAAAAGATTGTTTCGTTGCACTGGTGAACAGATCCGATTCGGGCATGCATATGCCTTGTGCCGACAGCACGGTGGCCAGTAAGAGGCCAGGCCAAAGCAAGCGCATACGGCGCACACCGTTGTTCGTTGAACCCGATTTAATTGGCGCATTCATCACAATTCCCCCTACATCCATTTTGACTTAGGCCCTCAACTCCGAGCCTATCCTGATCATGAACCGTGTTTTTGTCAATTAGATATTTCAACAGAAAATAAATCCAGGCGAGCGCTTGCAACACCCTTTAAATCAAGGGCGTGCAATCGCCTCATGGCGTTAGGCATAGGGGTGGTGTTCCAGCTTGATGCGCCAGAGCCCGCATGGCTGTACCCGTTCTGGGGGCGGTATCACCACGGCCACTTCTTGAGCCAAATGAGGGTCGGTGACCGTCACCCAGTCCAAGAGGTTGGTGCTGAACTGCATGACGAACCGGAAACCCGGTGCCGTCGACCACCCAACCAGCGATGGAAGCGATGGAATCATATTGATTGCCGCAGGGTGGGCCCGTATAGTGGCACCGGGATACTGGATGATTCATGAGTGCATATGCAGGAACTAAATTAGCTTTATTGCTGGAGAAATCCGGATTGTTTACGCCGGAGCAAGTTGCGGATTTACTGGACCGCCAACAGGCCAGCGGTCGCTCGATCACCGACGTGGTGGTGGAGCGTGGATATATCCGTGAGGACCAGTTCCTGCAAGGGTTGGCTAATGCGCTGAACGTCCCCTTTTTACGCTTGGGGGAGGCAGCGATTGAGGGGGCGGTGCTTGAGCGGCTCTCCACCAAGGCGGTTTTCCAATATAATGTGATTCCTGTGGCGGTTGAGGACGGGGCGTTGCGCGTCGCTACGCATGATCCCTTCATGCCGGGCTTGATCGATGCACTGCGCATGGCGACTGGTGCGCGGATCCGGCTGGCGCTGAGCCCTTCGGCAGACATCGCCAAAGCTGCCACCAAGTTCTACGGGGTGGGAGCGGACACGCTCGAACGAATGATCCAGGACGACCGCATCGAGCTGGCACCGGAAGATGACCTGAAAAAGGATCTGAGCGATGTCGACCAGGAAGCCTCGGTGGTCAAGTTTGTCAACCAGATCATCTGGGAAGCTTACCAGGATCGTGCCACCGACATTCACTTGGAGCCGATGGAGACGTCACTGCGGATTCGTTACCGCATTGACGGGGTCTTGCACCAGACGCCGGTCCCGGCTCATCTTAAACGGTTCCAAGCCTCGATCATCTCGCGTATCAAGGTGATGTCCAACATGGACATCGCCGAAAAACGACTGCCGCAGGACGGGCGGATCAGCTTGAAGATACGCGGCGAGGATATTGACGTGCGCGTCTCGACGATGCCGACAGTATATGGCGAAAGCGTCAGCTTGCGCCTGCTGATGCGGCACAGCGGCTTGACCGGTATGGACAAGCTGGGCTTGGAGCCACAAGATGCCGCGACGCTGAAAAAACTGATCACGAAACCGTACGGTATCCTGCTGGTCACCGGTCCGACCGGCTCCGGAAAATCCACTTCTCTTTACGCTTGGCTGCATACGATCAATTCCATCGATAAGCGGATCATTACGATCGAGGAACCGATCGAGTACGAAATGGCGGGAATCAATCAGATTCAGGTCCGGTCCGAGATCGGATTGACGTTTGCCACGGGGTTGCGTCACATCCTGCGCCAGGATCCGGATGTGATTATGGTCGGGGAGATCCGTGACCGCGAAACGGCGGAAATCGCCATCCGGGCCGCGCTGACGGGTCACTTGGTGTTCAGCACCCTGCACACCAACGACGCGGCCGGGGCGGTGACCCGGCTGATCGACATGGGCATCGAACCTTTCCTCGTTGCCTCTTCGGTGGCGGGGCTGATTGCCCAGCGCCTGGTGCGTCGTCTTTGCACACGCTGTCGGCGCGAGGTGGAGCCGGACCGGGCCTTCCTGGAGAGTGTGGGGTTTCCGTTGGGGCGCCTGGACGAGGGACCGATTTACGAGGGGGTCGGCTGCGAGGAATGCCGCAACACCGGTTTTATCGGTCGTACCGGCGTGTACGAGATCATTACCGTGAACGAGCGCATCCGTCCGTTAGTGGTGGCGCGGGCCAGTTCCGCGGAAATACGCAATATGGCACTCAAGCAGGGGTTGAAGCCGTTGCGTCACGACGGCTGGACCAAGGTGCTGCGCGGCGTCACGACGATTGAAGAAGTGCTGCGGGTCTCGGAAGACAACGAGGATCTGGCGGAAACGTAGTCGATGGCCCGTTTCGCATATAATGCCAAGAGCCGCGCGGGTGAGCGGGTTTCGGGCACGCTGGAAGCGCCGGACCGGCGCGCGGCGTTGCTGCAATTGGAACGGCAGGATTTGGTGCCGATCCAGTTGCGCGAGGGCGGCAGCGCGGAACGCGCCCCTCTGGACAGAACCGCCTCGTCGAAAGCCACCGAT
>SLLF01000192.1 GCA_007134175.1 Kiritimatiellia bacterium
ATCAGCCAGAATTACCGCTTCCATCCCGCGCCGGTGGCGGTACGCCGACTGGTGAGCCGCAATGAACTGGGACCGGTGGGCGCGGTCTATGTTGATTTCCGGCGTCGGGGTGATACGCGACCCGCCACGGATCTCCACTTCCAGCTTTGGCACCCTTTACTGGTGGATATGGCGATTCACCACTGGGATTTAATGCGCATGGTGCTGGGGCAGGAACCCGTGCGGATAGCCTGCCACACATGGAATCCACCCTGGAGCTGTTACCGTATGGCACCGGCTGCGCTGGCCACCTTGGAATTCAGCAAGGGGACCGTGGTTCACTATCGAGGAAATTATGCCAGCACGGACGAGCCGACGAATTGGGGGGGCGTATGGCGGATGGAGTGTGCGAGGGGGGTCATCCATTGGACGACGCGCGGCGACCATGGCGACCAGGTGCGGATGGTGCGGTCGGGGCGTAAGGAACGCATTTTACCCTTGCCGAAATCGATCAAGCTGGATCGGGAAGGGTCACTGGCGGCCTTCGCCCGCGCAATCAGGTCGGGAATGAAGCCGGATACAGCAGGCGAGGATAATCTGCGGACGCTCGAATGTATGCTGGCGGCGGTGGACGCGGCGGAATCGGGAGTGCCCGTTACGTTGCGGCCAGCGAACCGAAGGGACTGACAACGTTCTGGGATGTCGCATAATTTTCATCGCAAGGCACCGTCAGCCAATGCAGGGTGCGGTGGAGCAGATCCCGGAGATCGATCCCGGGGACGTGGTATACAATGAATCGGAACGAGCATAGGCGCGCATCCAGACCATCATGAATCAATCTCTGCTACAACCGCTGCATCGATTAGTTTGGTGTGAGCGGCAATACCATGGTCCAGGTGTTTTGTGCTCGATCGAATCCACCGGGTCCGTCTGCCGTGGCGGCGAACAGGTGAGTGGGGCGACCGTGCTCGAAAAGGAGCTGCGGGCGTTCCAAGCAGCCTTGCACGGTCGTGGTCCCGTCGTCCCACTCCACGGTGCGGGAATACGCCTTGGCGGGATTGGATGGCGTCCAATGCAGGCCGTCAGGAGAAGTGGCGTGGATGCCGGCGTGCGGCTCACCGGTGAAGCTGCCCTTCATATCCTTGGCAATCATTTCGTAGTGGTCTTCAACCGACCAGACAAACGGATCTTCGACATAATGACCGGCATCGCAGAAGTCGAGCGGGTCATCCTGCAGACGGCGGAAAGGAGCATCGAGCGCGGCGGCTTCGGCCACGCCCAGGCGCAGGCCCTGCGGGGTGTTGGCTCGATAGTAGAGACGGATGCGGCCATCGGGCAGCACGCACGGTGCCGGGTTGGTAACAAGCTGATGATCCCAGCCACCGGGCCGGGGCGAAAGCACGGGTGTGGCCGATCGCTGCCAGGGACCGGCAGGAGTAGGTGCGGTGGCCAGCCCGATCTGAATGCGATTATAGGACGTACTCAATTGGGGTAGGCGGTCGGAGAGCGCGGGTGGATCAATCTCCCGGAGTGGATGGGGGTCCGGCAAGTGGCCGTCAAACGTGGAGCCAATGTAGAATAAGGCAAAACGATTTTCCACGCGCACGATGGTGGGGTTATGGGTCATACGCCCATCCCAATAGTCTGCGCCGCGTGCCGGCAGGACCACCTCAGCCAAGTGATACGGTCCGGTGGGTCGGTCGGCCACTGCGCGTACTACTTCAGAAGTCAAAATATAACCACGCCGAAAAGGCAATACCTTCGGCCACCTAGACGCGAATAAATGGTAGTGGCCGTCGTCTTCGCGGATAGCAGAACCGCACCAGACCCAGTGGTCGTTCAAACAAAATCCACCGGCGCGTGGTGCTGGCAAAATCCGGGCATGAAAGGGATTCGGCATAGCAACCGGAGCTAGCACCGCCGGTGGTCATAAATCAACATAATTCAGTCACGCCGTTCTCAACACAGTCGGCATCAAAAGATCACCGGCGGGACCGGGCAGTCCAGCGCGTCGGCAATGGCGCGTAACAATTCGGCTTCCTGGGGATGTAGTTTTTGATCCGCCGCCACACACCGGGCGCAACCGTCCAGCACGGTTCGTTTTAGCATTGGCGACGCCTGGGCCAGGGCGTCCAAGGCGTGGTCAATCGTTGCCAGACCGCAAGCGGTGGGTGGTAGCAAGTTGCCCAGTCCCTGCACGTCACGCACGGCAGCCGCGTAGGCGTGCTGAGCGGCGGGTTCGTCCCGATCCCAGTGGGCGAAACTGGAGAAAAGTCCCCGGATTTCTTCCTGGGCATCCGACACCTGTTTATAGCGCACCGGTATTTCTGGATGCTTCTCGTACGCCACGGCGACATGGCGGTGTATCATGCGCTGCAGCACGTATTCGAATAGATGGATTTCGCCGTCCGCCTGAATGATCTGCTCCACATTGGCATGAAAACGCTCGTAGTCCGCTTCCGGCATGGTGCGCAAGCCCGTGATCGTCAGCGTAGCCAGCGGCAGCTTGGCGTCCGGCGCGAGTCGTTCGATATCAGGCAGCAGGTTGAGCAAGTCGGAATGGATGCGCTCATCCGTATGCGTCGCCAGGTGATCGAGTTGTCGCTGGCGCACGGCACCATCTGCGCTCAGGAGCAACCCAAAGACCACGGCACGGGCGGTTAGGTGGTGGTGGGCCGCGTCTCGCAGTGATGGGGGTATTTGCTCGATCAGGTCGTGGGATCGCGCCAATTGGTCGGCGGTGACTTGTCCGGCCATGCCTAAGAGAATCGCGCCGCCTATGCGCAGCTCTTCTTCATCGTCGACCTTCCCGGCTGCGGGCAATGGGGGCGGCGCGGTGTTGGGGGCGGCGGGCGCTTTCGCCGGTTCCAGCGGCTGCTGCAGAATGCGTTTAATTCTGGTTTGCAGTGGTGGGTGGGTGGCCAGCAGACCGACCATGCCGGCGCGCAAACCGTTGGCGAAGAAAAAGTGGCCGGCCTCGGAAGCGTGCGTGTTTGCCAGGCGGGAACCCAGCGACCGGTCACCGATTTTTTTGAGCGCACCGCCAATGCCTGCCGGATACCGCGTGAATTGCACGGCTGCCGCATCCGCGAGAAACTCGCGCTGCCGGGACACCGCGCTCTTGATCAAGTTGGCGAAAAACACGCCGATATACCCGATGATCCATAGGGAAACGCCCAATAGAAAAATCGCGATAACGCCGCCACCCCCCTTGGATGAGCGGCGCGAACTTCCGCTGAACTGGATCGACCGCATCAGGGTGTAGCCCACGAGGGCAATAACCAGGATGCCATGCAGGATGCCGGTCAGCTTAAGATTGAGCCGCATGTCGCCATTTAGAATATGGCTGAATTCATGCGCCATCACCCCTTGCAATTCGTCACGCGTCAACGTGTCCAGCGCGCCACGCGTCACGGCCACCACGGCATCGTTTATGGCGAAACCCGCGGCGAATGCGTTGATACCTTGCTCCTCATCCAGTACGTATACCTCCGGTACCGCGGTGCCGGAGGCGATGGCCATTTCCTCGACCAC
>SLLF01000365.1 GCA_007134175.1 Kiritimatiellia bacterium
ACACCGAAAAAGAGCCCCCCCACCAAGGCTTTCAGGTAAAGGGAATAAGCGATCCCATCCGGCACGCCTATCCACGCTGAATCCCGTGCAATACCCAGCCACGCTGCAGTAGCCACGCTGACAAAGCCCGCCACAACCGCCGGAAAAAGCGTATTGTAAACCATGCGCCCCATGTACAGGACCTCGATCGCAAACACCGCTCCCGCCACCGGCGTGCCGAACACAGAGGAAAATCCCGCGCTGATCCCACAGATGACCACCCTTTTGCGATCCGCATCGTTGAGCCGAAACAGATCGGCCAAGCCCGAAGCCAGTACCGCTCCAATTTGCGCACTCGGCCCCTCCTTGCCTGCAGATCCCCCCGAAGCAATCGTAAGGATGGTAGCCACCGCCTTGACCGGCGCCACCATCAGCCGTTGCCGACCGGACCGGGTGTGTATCGCCCGGATAATCTGCTCCGTGCCATGCCCTTCGGCGGCAGGTGCCCACCGCACCACCACCCAGCGTGCCACCACAAAGGTGAGTGGCATGGCCAGGAAATACCAGCGGTAGCCTGTCGTGAAACCAACCGCAAAACGCAAGGCATGCAGGAACAACGCCGTCGAGAGACCCACGATCAGTCCGACCAGCAAAGCCAATACGAGCCACTTCACAATGCTGACCAGCAGCACGATCTGTTCCAGATACCGGGTATTCATTCGTTGTTCATTTCTCCGCCGCGAGGCGCTGGCTCGCACTTCGCGCCGGGCTACGGCGTGGCAAGCAAGGCCGTGGCGGCGCATAGAAAAAGCCACACCGCCAGTATTCCGGCAAGAAGTGTGGGCGTCTGTTATAGGCGACTCAAACTTCTCTGTCAACCTGGCTGACCCGGTACATGGCAATCCCGGCGGCTACGGAGGCATTCAGCGAATTCACCCGCCCACGCAGCGGAATGCGCGCGACGTGATCGGCCTCGTTGAGAATATACTGGCCAACGGCCCGGTCTTCCCCGCCAATAACCAGCAATAATTTATCATACGACGGCAGCGGCAAGTCGGCCAGATTATCGCGGCCTTTGCCGTCCAAGGCCACCACGGTGTAGCCGGCCTCCCGGGTGCGCCGGAAATAGGTATTGGCGCTGCAATCCCGGCAAATGTCCAGATGTTCGCACGCCCCGGCTGACACCTTCACGATGGAAGGATAGATGCCGGGCGTGCCCTTAATCGGCAGGCAGACGCCCTGTACACCGAACACATCGGCACTGCGGATGATGCCGCCGACATTGGTGGGATCTTCCACGTTATCCAGCAAGATCAACCGCTCGCGGCCGAGCAGCTCATCGAAGGAGCGGTAGGCGTAGGGACCGGCCTTCATAACCGCGCCTTGATGTTCCTTGCTGCGCGCCAGCTCAAACAGCCGCTGCTTGTCAACTGTCTGGGTGGGGATCCCATGCTGTTCCAGAAAAGAGGCTAGCTTGCGCATCCGGGGCTGACCAAGCGTAGCTTGGTTCAAATAGACCTCATAGACCTTGCGCCGCCCGGCGCGAACGGTTTCGAACAAGGGATTAATGCCATATAGATACTCTTTACTCGGTGGTGCCATTGCCATGTTGTAATCCCTGCCCCGCCATAATACAATCGGCAAAGGCATGAACCCACTTACTCCACTCGCCCCACCTGCCCCTGCCCGCCGTCTGCTGGATGCCGTGACGGCCGCCGACAAGGCCGTAGCCCAAGGCATCCCGGCCGATACGTTTCTGCAGGACCATTTCCGTGCACACCGCAATTTTGGGGCGCAGATGCGCCGGACCATCGGCGACACGGTCTTCGCCTTCTTCCGCTGGCGCGGCTGGTTGTGTCCGAGGGACACCCCACCCCACTACACGCGGGCCACCCTGCTAGCCTTCGCGCTGGCGGTAACGGAATTTCCGCCTTGGAGCCGGGACTGGGTTGCTATGAACTGGCCGCCGGGCGGCACGCCTATTCCCCTGGCCGGCTGTTCCCGGGCTCAAAAGCAAGCCACGCTGCAGGCAAGCGGTTGTGGTGCGTGCAACGTGAATGATTGCGTGCCGGCCTGGGTGGCCTCCTTGCCACTACCGGAGGGGACGCGCTTCATCGAATCCCTGCAGGAGCGCCCCCCCATCTGGCTACGTTTCCGGAAAGACGACCGGCCGACAGGTTTGCAGATCTTGGCCGATCACGCTCCCTGCGCGCCCCATCCGCATCTGCCGAACGCCGTGGCCTTGACACAAGCCATAAGCCGAAGTTGCTACGACCAGGCAACGAATACCCCCTTCGAGTTCCAGGACGTCTCTTCACAGGCCGTTGGTTGGATCGCCGCGCCTCAGCCCGGTGAGACGTGGTGGGATTGCTGCGCTGGCGCGGGCGGCAAAACCCTGCACTTGGCCGACCTGATGGGCGGGCGCGGCATCATCTGGGCTACGGAACCGCGCACGGCCGCACTCAAAGCCTTTGCTCAGCGGGCGCGCCGCGCCGGCTGTACCGCCATGATCCGCCCCCAACGCGCCAATGCGTGGCAGCTCGACCCGCCCGCTTTGCTGGATGGAGCATTAATTGACGCCCCCTGTAGCGGACTGGGTACCTGGGCCCGTCAGCCAGACGCGCGCTGGCGCATGTCCAGGGATCGCGTGCAATCCCTAGCCAAACGGCAAACCCGCCTGCTCAACCACGTCGCGCCATTCATCCGACCCGGCGGAACACTGGTCTACGCCGTCTGCACCGTTACGCCGGAAGAAACCACAGACCAGGTCGCCACTTTTGCGGATGCGCATCCGGCCTTTGCCCCCGCGTCCGTTACCCATCCCCTGACCGGTGAAGCCACCGCTTCACCGATCTGGATTCATCCATGGGACGGTCCCGGCGGCGCCATGTTCGTAGCCAAATGGATACGGAGCCCGCCAACGGCCGGTTAGGGCAAGCGCGTCACATGTTATCTGCAACGGCTTGACCGAACTCGCTGCATTTCAGCAACGTGGCTCCATCCATCAGCCGTTCAAAGTCGTACGTCACCCGCTTGGAGGCAATGGTGGCTTCCATCCCCTTCACGATCAAGTCGGCCGCTTCCGTCCAGCCAAGATAGCGGAACATCATCTCGCCCGACAGGATCAGCGAGCCCGGATTGACCTTATCCTGACCGGCATATTTGGGCGCGGTCCCGTGCGTGGCTTCGAAGATCGCCGCGCCGGTGTCGTAATTGATGTTGGCGCCGGGAGCGATGCCAATCCCGCCGACACAAGCCGCCAGCGCGTCGGAAATGTAATCTCCGTTCAGATTCATTGTCGCCACCACATCGTACTCCGCAGGCCGCGTCAAAATCTGCTGTAGAAACGCATCGGCGATTACGTCTTTGATCACAATGTCGTCACCAGTGGCGGGGTTTTTTAATACATGCCAGGGGCCGCCGTCCAGCGGCTCGGCACCGAACAATTCCCGCGCGGTCTCGTAGCCCCAGTCACGGAAGGCCCCTTCCGTAAATTTCATGATGTTGCCTTTATGCACCATTGTGACG
>SLLF01000135.1 GCA_007134175.1 Kiritimatiellia bacterium
CGACGTCAGTTTCTTCGGGACCATGATGGTGTACAAGGACAAGGCGGACGGCATGGTATCGGGCGCCGCGCACACCACGATGCACACCATTCGGCCCGCCCTGCAATTCGTCAAGACCAAGCCTGGTTTCTCGATTATTTCCAGTGTATTCTTTATGTGTCTGGAAGATCACGTGTTGGTTTACGGTGATTGTGCGGTTAACCCGAATCCCACCGCGTCGGAGCTGGCAGAAATTGCGGTGACCTCGGCCGCCACAGCCAAAGCATTCGGGGTCGACCCGTATGTAGCGATGCTCTCCTATTCCACCGGCGCCTCCGGCAAGGGGGAGGATGTGGACAAGGTGCGGGAGGCGACTCGCCTGGCCCGTGAACGGGCACCGCAGTTGCCGATCGATGGGCCGATGCAGTACGATGCCGCCGTCGATCCGGAGGTGGCCCGGACCAAGGCCGCCTCCAGTCCGGTGGCCGGACGGGCCACGGTGCTGATATTCCCCGATTTGAATACCGGAAACAATACGTACAAAGCGGTGCAGCGCAGCGCCAACGCCGTGGCCATTGGCCCCATCATGCAGGGCATGCGCAAACCGGTCAACGACCTCAGCCGCGGCTGCACCATCACCGACATTGTCAATACCGTGATTATCACCGCTATCCAGGCGCAAACGGAGTAGCGCGGATGAAGATACTCGTAATTAACGCCGGCAGCTCGTCCATCAAGTATCAACTCTTTGATCTGGCACCTTTTGAAAGTGTCCGCTGCAGCGGGTACGTGGAGCGGATCGGTGAGGCCTCCGGCCAATTGTTGCACCGTGTTCATCAGAAGGGCGGCGATCATGAGCATGAGCAAGAGTGTCCGGTGCCGGATCATGCCGCCGGGATGGCCCTGATCCTGGACGCGTTAACCGACCGCGAACATGGTGTGATTCACGATGTTGCGGAAATAACCGGAGTCGGCCATCGGGTGGTTCACTGCGGCGAGGCCTACAGCGATGCGGTGTTGATCGATGATAATGTGCTCAAGGCGATTCGCGACCACGTCCCGTTGGCACCGCTCCATAACCCCCCCAATTTGACCGGTATCGAAGTGGCTCGCGAATTGTTTAGCGAGACGCCGCAAGTAGCCGTTTTCGATACCGCTTTCCATCAGACCATCCCGCCCCACGCCTATCTCTACGCGCTGCCGTTCGACTATTACACCACGCATCGGGTCCGGCGCTACGGCTTTCACGGTACGTCGCACAAATTCATTGCGGCGGAAGCGGCTGCTTTTCTCGACAAGCCGGTGCCGGACACCTGCTTGATCTCCATCCACCTGGGCAACGGCTGCAGCATGGCGGCCATTGACGCCGGGCGCTGCATCGATACCACCATGGGTATGACCCCGTTGGAGGGGTTGGTGATGGGGACCCGCTGCGGTGACATCGATCCGGCCGTGCACGAATACCTGGTAGGCCAGACCGGCCAGGATATCGCCCAAATCACCGAGGTCATGAACAGACAGAGCGGGCTCAAAGGGTTGTGCGGCACCAACGATATGCGCGACGTCAAGGCGCGCGCGGCGGCCGGCGACGAGCAGGCCAACCGTGCGTTGGATGTATACTGTTACCGCATTAAAAAATATATCGGGGCCTATTCCGCTATTTTGCCCGATCTCGACGCCATCGTGTTCACCGCTGGTGTTGGCCAGAATGTCCCGCTGGTCCGGGCGCGGATTTGCGCGGGTATGGAGCGTATCGGGATCGTGCTCGATGACGCCTTGAACGAGCAGGAGGCTACCCAGACGCGTGAAATCCACGCCGCGTATAGCCCGGTGAAAGTGCTGGTGATCCCAACCAACGAAGAGTTGCAGATTGCCCGCGAAACCTGTGAAGTGCTGCAGGCGTAACCGCGCTAAGCCGCATTTCTCACCGGGCGCCCCGACCGAATCCTACGCGTCGGTCGCGTCCGGGGCGTTGGACGGGATGTCGCCGTCGAGATCGATCAGGATCTCACGGGGGTCGGAGCCTTGCGGCGGCCCGATGACCCCTTTCTCCTCCAGCATATCCATCAGGCGCGCGGCGCGCGTGTAGCCGATCCGCAGGCGACGCTGCAGTGACGAGGTGGAGGCGCGTCGCGTCTGGCGAATGACTTCCACGGCGGCTTCCAGCAGGTCGTCGTCTTCCTCCATCTCGGGCAGTTGGGCGGATTTACTCTCTATTTTTTCCTTGATCGCGCCCTCGTAGCGGGGGCCGCCCTGCTCGTTGATGAAGGCCACGATGGATCGAATTTCTTCGTCCGAGGTCATGGTGCCCTGCGACCGGATCAACTTGGAGCTGCCCGGCGGCAGGAAAAGCATATCGCCCTTGCCCAGGAGTTTATCGGCGCCGGGTGCGTCGAGAATCGTGCGGCTGTCCACCTTCTGCGCCACTTGGAATGCGATGCGGGCGGGGAAGTTGGCCTTGATCGTGCCGGTGATGACGTTGACCGACGGCCGTTGGGTGGCGAGAATCATATGAATACCCACCGCGCGCGAAAGCTGGGCCAGACGCGCAATAGAGGTCTCAATTTCCGCTTGGGCGACCAGCATCAGGTCCGCCAGTTCATCCACCACAATCACAATATAAGGTACGCGGTCGGGGATGGCCGGTTCGGCCTCCTCCTCGCGTTCCTCCTCGAACAGGCTGGGTTGCTTGACGATGGGCCGGCTATTGAAGCTTTTGATGTTGCGGACACCGACCTTGGCGAAGAGTTTGTAGCGTTTCTCCATCTCGTTGATGGCCCAGCGCAGGCCGAGACTGACCTTCTTGGGGTCGGTGATCACCGGCACCACCAGGTGCGGTAAGCCTTCATAGCCTGAAAACTCGACGATTTTGGGGTCGATCAGCATCAAGCGCATCTCGTCCGGTGTGCGCGACATCAGCAAGCCGGCCAGAATCGAGTTCATGCAGACGGTTTTGCCTGAGCCGGTAGCGCCGGCGATCAGCATATGGGGCATATCGGCTAAATCCGCAACCAGCACTTGGCCGCCGACATCCTTACCCAGCGCCAGCGGCAGGGCGTGTTTACCTGATTGCCAGATCGGGCTTTCCATCACTTCCCGCATGAACACCATACTGGAACGGGAATTGGGCACCTCGATACCCACCACGCCTTTGCCTGGAATCGGGGCCTGCACGCGCACGCTTTCCGCCTTCATTACCAGCGCGATGTTGTTGCTGAGCCCGGTAATCTTCTCCACGCGCACCCCGGGGGCCGGCAACACCTCGAAACGGGTGACCACCGGCCCGCGCTCGACATTGGTGACTTTGGCGTCGATGCCGAACTCCGCCAGCGTGTCCTGCAGGATGGTGGCGGCCGCCGCATGATCTTCCTCGTAGGCGATGTTGTGGTCGACCTGTTCCGCTGGGGCCAGCAAGGAGAGGGGCGGTACCCGGTAGGGGACGGCTGCTCCTGTGGTCCCGGTTGTTTCGGGTTCCGGCGTGGGAGGTTTGGGTGTTGTTTTCGGGGGGCGC
>SLLF01000196.1 GCA_007134175.1 Kiritimatiellia bacterium
CCCCACCTGAAACGCGGCAAAGGCGGACCACGCCGCAAGCCCCCCCACCGCCACGGCCAGCACCAGACGACTACTCAAGGATAAGGTCCGTTCCCGCAACAAGCCGGCCCGATGACACAGGGCAAAGGTCACGCCACCCACCATGACCACCAGGTGCACCAATGCATAGACATGCCAGTTGAAGTCAAACACCCCGTGTCCCAGGGCCGCCAGCAAGACCGCGATAAATCCGGCCAGCATCGTGGCCTCCCGCTCCTCGCGGGTCCGCCAGAAGAGGCGCAGCGCCTGTCCCAGCACCACGACCACGGCTACGGCCAGCAAGGCGGTACCCACGATGCCGTATTCCGCCAGCAGGTGGAGGTACTCGTTATGGGCGTAGCGCAACCAGCGGTAACCGCCCCAGGTTTGAAACGGCGGATAGGTCCAGCGGTAGGTGCCGGGACCGAAGCCGAACCACAGTCGATCCAGAAACATACGCCAGGTATCCTGCCAGGCGTCCAGTCGCCAGGCGGCGCTGCCTTCGATCCGTACGGCGGACCCCATGCGTTCTTGAAACTCCGGCCAGGCCAGCCATAAAGCGGCCACACTGACCAGACCGGTACTAATCACCGCCGCCAGCATGAGCAAGAAATCGCGGATCCCCTTGCGCGCGGCCAGCAAACATAACAGCGCCGACACCCCGAGAGCCGTACCAATCCAGCCGCTACGCGATCCCGAGAGCAACAGGGCCGGCACACAAACGATCAGTCCGTATCCCCCGAACAAGCGCAGCCAGGCACCGGCATCCCGCATGCGGACCAGGCAGAGGGCCAGGCAAATGATGGTCCCCATATAGGCGCCCATATGGGCCGGGGCCATGAAGGTACCGCTGGCACGATAGCCATACCCCTCGTGGCGGGTCAGCATTAAGACCGCCGTGCTGCCGCGCATATGGAGCACCAGGGCGTACAGCGCCACCAGTGAGCCGAGCAGGACGGGGATAAACAACAACGCCTTCCAGCGGTGGTCACGTGCGGCGTAGGTGGTCCAGACCACCAGGGCGCCGACATAGGAAGCAATCTTCAGCCATTCCACCTTCGACTCATAGGGGACGGCCGAAAAAGGGATACTTAGCGCGACGTATGCCACAAACAGCAGAAGCGGAATGAATCCCGGCGGCACGCGCCAGTCACGGGCTTCCGGCTGCCACAACGGCCGGATGGAAAACAGCAGCAAGGCCAGAAACGCCGGCACCATCAAACTACCGGCCGACCAGTTCCGCACAGCGCCGAACACCACCACTCCGACCGTGCTCGACAGCAATAACCCACTGACCACGAACCAATCGTAGCAGTAGGCGCCTTTGGCGCGGGACCGCGGGTCGCGTTTCCTGCCGCGCCGCCGCCTGCGTCCGCGCTCAACAGCCGCTGGGTTCACGCCAGACGGGGCGTCATCAGAAGATACTGCGGCGCACAATGATCACATCCCCCGCCTTTACGTTGAAATCCAGCTCAGGATTCTGTTCCAACTGACGCGCGTTGGCTGCCAAGGTTTCGCCCGCCCGGATTATTTCCACCCGGCGCGGGTTGGCAAATTCCGTATAGCCACCGGCCGAGGCAATCGCCTTGAGGAGCGTCATACCACTCGTCAGCGCATAGCGTCCCGGCTGGCGCACCTCGCCCCGTACGAAGAAACTCTGCGTCGGCAAGATTACGTTGACGGATATCTGGCGATAAATCAGGTTTGCGATGTAGGAATCATGGATGGCGCGCTGCAGTTCCGAGGCGGTCAGTCCAACTGCGTAAATGGGCGGAATGTAGGGCAGGTTAATGTAGCCGCTATCGTCGATAACATACTCGTAGTTGGCTGATTCCGGAATACCCCGCAGATGGACAAACACCGCGTCATTCGGCCGCAACCGGTAGACCGCCCGTTCCGCCGGGGTCATGGTTTCGAATTCGTCATCGCCCACCCCAACCACTGGCGTAGCCACAGTGCGCCCGAAGGCCGACGGTGCGGTTAACGGATCGCCATCCGGCGCCGCCCATTCAGCGGCGCGGGATGCACCCGGCGGCTGCGGCTGTCCTGTCCGCCTTGCATCTATCGGACTGGGCGGGCGCGATCGACAACCCGTCACAATGAGCGTAGCGGCCAGAAGCACACACCCACCCACAACTACCCATGGTCGCTGCATAGTCAATTTCATTCCTTAAATCCGTCTGTCTAGAAGGTGGCCGGTTCCTTGGGCTCCGTGCGCGCTACCGGAGAAGGGATCTCCTCGGCCGCATCAAGGGCATCATCGGATCGGTCGTAATGAGAATAATAGGAGTGATAGTAATAGTAGTAGTCGTCGCGCATGATGTTGATGTTATTCAACACGACGCCCACGGGATTGGCACCAACATTATCCAGGATGCGGCGGGCCCGGGCCGATACCGCGCGCGGGTATTTGCGGTACTGGACAATCAGCAGGGTCCCGTCCATTTCACTGGCAAGGATAGAGGCGTCGCTGACCCCCACGATCGGAGGGGAATCAAAGAAGATGTAGTCATAGCGATCCCGCAACTCGGCAATCAGATCACGAATGCGCTGGGCATCCAGCACACCGACGGACGATTTCGGCAGGCGACCGCTCGGCAGGAAGTGCAGGTTATCGATATCGGTCGGCTTGATGGCGTCTTCCACCGGCACGCCGCGCAACAGCACATTCGTCAGACCAAAATTGTTGGTGGTGCCCAGCAGGGCATGCTGCACGGGACGGCGCAAGTCCGAATCGATTACCAACACTTTGTCACCCATTCTGGCACAGACATAAGCCAAGTTGAAGAGGGTGGTCGATTTTCCTTCCCCGACACCGCCGCTGACAAACGTATAGGTCCCGCCGGTGGTTCCTTTAGTGGTAAAGCGCAGGTTGGTACGCAGCACCCGGTATGCCTCCGCGTGCGGTGCATCGGGGCCCTCTTCCGTCAAGGGACGTACTTTCTGCGGGACGATGCCCAGCACCGGCAGGGCAAGATGCCGCTCGACATCTTCCACCGTCTTGACCGAGGTGTCCAAATATTCGATAAAGTAGGCCAGTCCTACGCCGGCCATCAAGCCGATCAGTACGCTTAACAGGATATTCAGCGTGAAGCGCGGGCTGACATGGCGGAAGATCGGCTCCGCGCGGTCGACGATATCCACTGGGGTTCGCGGGACTTGCAACTCGATGCCTTCCTGGGCGATACGCGCGCGTAGCGCCTGATAGATATCCCGTTGCAACTGGACCTCGCGCTCCATCTTTTCGAAAGGCAGAAACCGTTCGCGCTCCGCCGCAATATCAGCCGCACGCACCAAATCCAGTTCCTCGGAGAGCGTCTCGTAGCGGGCCCGCGCGACCTCGTAGTCCGCGCGCAAGCCGCGGCGCAGCCCGGATAGCGCGTCGTCGATCTGCCGGCGCAGCTCGTTAATGCCAGCCGTTACGCGCCGCACTTCCGGATGATTTTCCCCGTAATTTTCAAGCAGCA
>SLLF01000331.1 GCA_007134175.1 Kiritimatiellia bacterium
AGTTCCTCCAAGGCGTCACTGGTTTCCCGCACGGCCAAGCCGGCGGGGAATACGACATCGCAGAAAAATTGCGCATGTTTCAAGAGATTGCCGGAGGGCTCATGCTGTAGCGCCTGCTCCAGTGCCTCGATACGGTCCTCCAGCGCCGTGACCAAGGCGGACACCTTGTCCAGCGAGCGGGTATCCCCGCTCTTGCCCGTCGCTTGCAGGGAGGCGCTGATAGCCGCCAGCTCGCCTTGGTAGCGGTAGGCGGCCGGCAGGATCATCGTCTTGGCGATTTCCAGGCAACTCAGCGATTCCGTGGTGATATCGCTGATGTATTTTTCCGTGTAGATCTCGTTGCGACTGCTGAACTCGCGGCGGGACAGCACTTTGTGCCGGGCCAGCACATCGCCGTTTTCCTTAGAACCAACAGCCGCCATCACAGCGGCGGTATTGGGCAAGTTCGGTAACCCGCGGCGCTTGGCCTCCTGATGCCATTCCGCCGTGTAATTGTCCCCGTTGAAGATGACGGGCTTGTGCTCCTTGATGGTTTTCTGGATCAGCTTCTGCACGGCCGTGTTTAGTTTGCCGGCATCACCTTTTATCGCGGCTTCCAGTTCATCGGCCATGTACGCCAGGCTGTCGGCCACGATGGTGTTCAAGATGACCAGCGGGCCGGCGATGGATTGGCTGGAGCCGACGGCGCGGAATTCAAACTTGTTGCCGGTGAAGGCGAACGGACTGGTGCGGTTGCGGTCGCCCGCATGCCGCGGCAGCGTCGGCAACGTATCCACGCCCACTTTCAGTACGCCTGGCTTCTTCGATGACTTCGCGCCGCCTTTTTCCAGTTGCTCGTACACATCCGTCAGCTGCTCGCCGAGGAATATGGAGATGATCGCCGGCGGTGCTTCATTCGCGCCCAGCCGATGATCGTTGCCCGCGTGCGCGATAGCCGCCCGCAACAAGTTGCTATAGCGGTGCACCGCCCGGATAACGGCGGTACAGAACACCAGGAATTGCGCATTCTCATGCGGCGTGTCGCCGGGTTCCAGCAAATTCATGTCCTGGGTGCCGAGCGACCAGTTCAGGTGCTTGCCCGATCCGTTCACCCCGGCGAACGGCTTCTCATGCAACAGGCAGGCCATGCCGTACTTCTGGGCGACCCGTTGCAGGGTGATCATCACCAGATGTTGATGGTCGGTCGCCACATTGGCGTTCTCATAAACCGGTGCCACCTCGAACTGGCTTGGGGCCACCTCATTGTGACGGGTCTTCACCGGCACGCCGAGCTTGTACAAATCCCGCTCTGCCTCCAGCATGAACGCCAGCACGCGCTCGGGAATGACGCCAAAATAATTGGCCTCCGCTTCCTGTCCTTTCGGCATGGGGGCACCAAACAAGGTGCGTCCGGTTACCACGAGGTCGGGCCGCGAGTAGAAGAAGTTCCGGTCGACTAGGAAATACTCCTGTTCCGCTCCCGCCGTGGGGATGACGACGCCGGGATCCGTATGGCCGAACAATTTCAACACACGCTGGGCCTGCTTGTTGAGGGCCTGCATCGACCGCAACAGCGGGGTCTTCTTGTCCAGCGCCTCGCCGGTCCACGAACAATAGGCGGTGGGGATGCACAGAGTGGTTCCGTTCGGGTTTTCCAGAATGTACGCCGGGCTGGTCACATCCCAGGCCGTGTAGCCCCGCGCCTCAAACGTTGCGCGCAATCCGCCCGAGGGAAAGCTCGACGCATCCGGTTCCCCTTGAATCAGCAGATCACCACTGAATTCGGCAATTGCGCCACCTTCATTATCAGGCGAAAGAAAACTGTCGTGCTTCTGTGCCGTCGCGCCGGTCAATGGATAGAAGACGTGCGCGTAATGCGTCGCTCCCTTTTCAATGGCCCAATCTTTCATCGCCGTCGCCACCGCGTCTGCCACACTGGGGTCCAGCGTTTCGCCGTTACGAATGGTGCGCTGCACGGCCTTGTAGACCGCTTTGGGTAGCCGATCCTTCATCACTGAATTGCTGAAAACATTCTGCCCGAATAAATCCTTCGAGGTCGCGTCCCTGAAGTTCAATGGCGCCTCCAGCGGCTTGTACTGGGTCACCGCGCTCACTGCTGCATACCGTGCATTTAATACCGTCATCGTTCCTGCTCCTGCTTTTGGGGGTTTATCAACTGACCATCCCTCAGGTCAGCCATGCTCTTCAGTCATCGCTTTTTTCCAATCAGGAAATGCGTGTCAAAACCATGAGCATTCACCATGCCAACATCGACAATAAAAAATAGATGATGCCGCAATCTGTTCGCTTTGGCCTTTGTCCGCGTGCCTTCAACACGCCTGACCGCAAGCGTAATGCTGATCGTTATCGATCATAAAAACTTGCAATGAAAGCTATTACAGTACAAAGGGCAATACTGGTTGGAGCAATGTTCACTGGATTTGAGCCCCATAAAGCCAAGCATAGAGATAAATTATTTTTTAGCCCATCGCGGTCATTTAGTTAACAAAAAGTTACAATATGGTAGCATAGTGGCTGAAGTGGTTACAATAGTGTACGTGTTGCTTAGTTCTGTTACGCAAACGTAATTGTTGATAATCTTGGGAACGGCAGTTCGGTGAGTTCAGAAAGAAGATTAGGGTAAAAGATTAAGGCGAAAGGTTAAGGAGCATCGTCTTTTCCCTCCTTGTCTTTCGCCTTGATGCACCCATAGGGTGTCTTTAGTGCAAGGGGTTTAAGTTAAGGACATAGGGGTCAGGTGGCTGCTGCTGCAACGGCCTCTTTCCGGGGTTTGCGTGGCCAGGCCCGCATGACCGCCTGGACCAACGTTGCCAAGGGGATGGCGAAGAAGACGCCCCAGAACCCCCACAGCCCGCCGAATACCAGCAGGGCTACGATGACGGCTACCGGATGGAGGTTGACCACGCCGGACAGCAGCAGGGGGGCCAGCAAATTCCCGTCAAGCAATTGGATGATAAAATAGGCCCCGACGACATAGGCGAACGGGGCCGTAAATCCATCAAGCTGGAAATAGGCCATCAACGCCACGGGAATGGTCATGAGCGTGGCGCCGATATACGGGATGAGCACGGACATCCCGACAAAAAGGCCGAGCAGCATGGCAAACTCCAGGCCGAGAAAATAGAATGTGGCCCATGAGCAACCCCACACAATCAGGATTTCAAGGAATTTACCGCGGATGTAATTGCCAATTTGATTATCCACATCCCGCCACACCATGGTAGCCAAACGTCGGTCTTCCGGGAGCAGGCTGGTACACCAGGCGGTGATGAGGTGCTTGTCTTTGAGAAAGAAAAAGACCAGCAACGGCATGAGCACCAAGTATACCAGGACGATGACCACGTGGCGCAGCGATGCGACCGTAATCGTCAGGGCGCGCGTAGCCCATTGCCTTTGCTCCTGCTGCAGAAAGGAAACCATGCCATCCACTTGTTCCTTGGTAACGAATTCGGGGTAGCGTTCGGGCAGGAGCACCAGCTGGG
>SLLF01000084.1 GCA_007134175.1 Kiritimatiellia bacterium
CGGGTACTGCGCACCTTGCGACGGCACGCCGCCTGGCAGATGCAGGCGCCCGGCTGGTATCAGCGTGGGCAGTAGCGACCGGGGGCGATGATGTGGTGCGGGTCAAGGGTTTGCTTCAATGCAAGCACCGTGCGCCAGAACGGGTCGTCACCGTTCACGAGTTTGTCCATCTGCTGTATGCCCAGCCGGTACGGGGGATAGCCCCGGGCGATGTAGGCGTCCGTTAATGCGTTTATGGCCCGGTGCGCCGCTGCCGTTTGTTCAGGGTTGCGCCGGTCAAACGCGCAGTTCACCACCGCTTCAGCCACTTGGGTATCGATGAAGTTGAGGGTGATATAGGCGGTGAATCCTGCGGCGCCCAGCGTAGTGGTAGCCAGTTCCACCACCTCGCGGGCCACCTCACCGGTCAAGGGGAAAAAGGGCAGTACGTACAGCATGCCGCTGTAGCCGGGATCGACGTCGCGTATGGGTTGCCGCGTGTCCTGACCGACGGGCCAGTAGACGCTTTTGAGCGCCGCGTCAGTAGGAATACCCTGCGCCATGCGGTACAGCGGCTTCATTGCTTGCAGCATCAACCGTTTGCGCCGCACCAAGGGCCAGGATGGCAGCGCGTTCAGTAACCGTTCCCCGACAGCCAGCGTGCGGTCATTCAGGAACATCACATCGGCTATGCCGCGCAAGGCCGCTTTGATTTCGCGGCGGATATGGCGCAACAGGGCGGGGGATCCGAAGATGCCGCCCACCGCGTTCCACGCGCCGAATCGCTCCTGCGCTATCCAGGTGCGTGCCTGTTCGCGCAATGCAGCGGGGGTCGCCGCTGCCTGCGCTTGCCGCAATTGATCCGCCACCAGCGGGGCTAGGGCGATTTCCGTACGGCCACGGTTGCCCAGATGCCAAATGGTCTGCACCACGCCCCGGCGGCGCAGTCCGATCAATGCCTCGACAAAGGGTACCAGTCTCGTGTCGTCCGCGATTTTCGCCACGATACTCAACGCTTCCCCCTCGGCCGGCATCAAAGAGAATCCGGCCCGGGTCACGATGCCGAAATTGGATTGGGCGAACAGGCCGCTAATGTCCGGTCCAATACCCGCTGGATACTGGTGCGTGATCGTTGAGGTGGCCAAGTGGGCGAAACCGGTGCGCACCAGGGTCCCGTCACCCAGTACCACTTCCAGGCCGCTCAACGATCCGGCCCTCGTGGCAAAGTAGCCGATGCCGCGTTCCAGCGCGTTGCCGATCAGGCTGCTATCGCGGCCGGACCCGGTAACATTCAAGCGCAGCGGCAGTTGCCGGTCCTGCAGATAGTCATAAAGCTGGCCTTGTGTCACGCCGGGTTCGATATCGGCGAAATGGTGCGGCACGTCGACGGCGTGGATCCGGTTCATCCGCCTCAAGTCCACCACCGCTGTCTCATCGCACACGGGCAGGCTGGATCCCAATCCCCAGTTCATGCCGCAACTGACAGGATACAAGGGCGTATGGTGCAGGTTGGCAAGCTGCACCACGCGCTGGACTTCTTCAGTAGAGCGCGGCCACAGCACGGCCGGTACACGGCGCGTCAAGGCGCTGACATTTTCATTGAGGCGCTCAATGGGCGCCCCCTCGGTAGCGACTTGTGTCGCTCCCAGCGCAGCGGTCCATGCCTGCACCGCCCCCGTCCAGTCCGCCGCGCGGGGGGATGACGAGGTGCCGCGACCCGGCACCTAGTGGCCCTCTTCCGCCAGCGGCAACACGATGGTCACGCGAGTCCCTTGGCCCTCCCGGCTCTGGATGGACACTTGTCCCCCGTGATCCTCGACAATCTTGCGGGTAATATACAGTCCCAACCCGGTCCCTTTGTCCGGCGGTTTGGTGGTGAACGAATGGTCGAACACCCGGTCCAGCACCGCAGGCGCAATGCCGCTGCCGTTATCAACCACTTCGATCCGGGCCTGTTTTGCTGCGGCCCGGCAGGACAACGTGATCTTGCCGCCTGATGTCGGCAGGGCGTGCAACGCGTTGGTTACCACGTTGTAGATGGCCCGTAATAATTGCAGCCGATCGGCCTGTACCTGCACCGGTTCCGCTGCGACGGTATAATCCACTTTATCTTGCCCCAGCAAGTTCAGCGGTTCCATGCTTTTGACGGTTTCCTCAAGCAGCTTGTCCAGGGCAATGGTTTCATAACCGCTGCGGGCCTGTTGATCCGATTTTTGCCACTGTTCCGCCAACTGGTAGCAGCGTTGGACGTTATCCTCTATATTCTTCATGTACTGCAGGGTGTCACCCGCTGTCTCATTTGCTTTCGTTTCGTGCAACTGGCGCAGTTGCTCCGCCAGCAAGTCGCAGTAACCGAGGATGATGGTCAAGGGATTGCGCAAGTCGTGGGCGAACTCGCGCGATGCTTCGCCCACGACGGCCCACTTCTCCTTCAGCGCGATCTGCTCGTGCAACTGCAGGTTCAGTTGATGCAGCTCCTCAAGCGCCCTGGTCTTGCGCCGCTCCAACTGGGTGTGCTGCACGCCACGCCGCACGGTTTCCTCGATCTCCCGGATATCGAACGGCTTCTTGAGGTAGTCGTTGGCTCCAAGCCGAATGGCTTCCTGCGCGGTCTCGAGCGACCCGAACCCCGTCAACATGACCACTGCCACCCGCGAATCAATGGTGCGCAACTCGCGCAACCCGTCGATGCCATTCTTGCCCGGCATCCGGATATCCATGATCACCATATCCGGCTCCTGCTCTTTCAGCAGTGCCAGCCCGGCATCCACATGGTCCGCCAGCAGCACCTCGTACTGGTTCTTCAGCACCATCCGCAAGCTTTCGCGCGGCCCGGCCTCGTCGTCAATGACCAGGACTTTAGGTTTGGGGGAGTCGGTCATTAGAATACAATGCGATACGAAAGCTGCAACAGGTGGGACGTCAATTCGTAAGACCCGTTATAGGCCGGCTGCTGGTTGTTGGTCACTTCGCGGCGGCGCAGATAGTTATACGCGTAGGCCGCATCCACTCGATGCCAGCCGTTTTCGTATCCCACCCCTATGGCCATCACGTGGCGGTCCGCATCGGGCAACGTCGGGGCCAGCGTGGCGGAGGGGATGGGGGTCTCCAGAAACTGGTAGCCCCCCCGTACTGTCCAACGCGTATTCACCTCCCAGGCGGTGCCTGCGCCCAAGGTCCAGGTATCTTTCCAGTCCTGCGGTATGGCACTGGGCACCAGGCCTACGGGATTGTTCACCCCGACATCCAGTGGCAATTCGTTATACCGTGAAAATTCCAGCCACTCCGCCTCGATTCCTATCTGCCAATTTTCGCGCGGCTGCCAGCCATACCCAACAGCAATGATGGTGGGGAACTTGATGGTGGTGTCAAAATCGCTGCGTGCGGCCACTAGCCCGCCCAGCGGTGGCGGCACATTGCCGAGCCGGGTGTCGCCGTCGTAGTCGATGTCGAAGGGGGCCTTGTAAACCAAGGCCAGCCGGTGCTGCGC
>SLLF01000060.1 GCA_007134175.1 Kiritimatiellia bacterium
ATCGCAACGAACTAAAAGAGCTGCTACCGCGCCTATATTATGCGCACGTCTTTCATTGGTGGCCCACGTCCAAGGAACGGCGGCCGCTGGCGGAGGGTGCGGTCGCGTGGGGGCCGTACCTGGATCTATTGCGCCAAGCCCCGCGCCCGATGCGGGCGATGATGGAGTATGTGCGCGACCACGACCCTGAGAACTATTTGCGCGACGCTGCTACCTTGGAAAAATGGGTCCGCCCGCCAGCTCGTTGACCACGTGGGCTGCGGCCCGTAAACCGAAGCTCCCGGTCACAAAGCTCACGGCGCCCAGGCGTCCATCGCAGTTCAAGCGCGATCCGGCTTCGTCCGCCAGCGGATGGTCTGCGTGGACGGCTGGCTGCGGGCATTCGGTGGTGGGGGCGGTGCGTACCGGTTCCGGCGAGAAGACGCAGGGAACCCCGAACGGTCCCGTGGCGGGAAAGTGAAAAACGTGGCGCAATTTCTTGCGCACAAATGCCAGTAAGCGGTCGTGATAGGTGTCGGCCAGATCGGCCACCCGGATAGCGCCCGGATCACATTTGCCACCGGAACCACCGCAGCAAACCACTGGGATGTTGTGTTGGCGGCAGCGTGCGATCAGTCCCGCTTTGGGCATCACACCGTCGATCGCATCCACCACGTAGGCAAAGTCGCTCTGCAAGAGTGGCTCAATCGTGCGTTCATTGACGTAGCGGGGGAAGAGGTGCACCTGGCAATCGGGATTGATGGCACGAACGCGCGCAGCCAGCACCTCGATTTTGACCTGTCCGATCGTGTCATGGAGAGCCTGCAGTTGGCGATTGAGGTTGCTTCGGCAAATGTCATCCGGATCCGCCAGCGTCAACGACCCGATACCGGAGCGGGCCAGGGCCTCCACCGTCCAGGAGCCAACGCCACCGACGCCCACCACCAGCACGTGGGCCGTAGCCAAGCGTTGGGTGCGGTTTCCGTAGATGCGCGTGATACCCGTAAACTTCATGGTGTCCCGATCATGTTGTCGCCAATGGTTGGCGAGAGGGCCCGCGTAATAACTGGATTGCGCGGGTAGCGTTCAGCCCGCCAGACGCCCTGCTTCCCATCAACGGTTTGTTCTGCGTTGCTCATTATGGATTTCCCTCAACCTGATTAATCACCTGCCGATACGTGCTGCGGATAGGGGGTTGTCTCCAACCTTGTTCATGGTTCCTGCGTATGGGATGCTTAATTCAGCCCGCATCGGAATGCTGTATCGCGTGCCTCGTCACACGCCTTCCATGCGGAGGACTCGGCGGGCCGTCATCTCGCCGCCCAGCACGACCATTGGCATGCCGGTGCCGGGCGTGGTGCTGGCACCGACGTAATACAGTCCTTGGCACGCGCGATCATAATTCTTGGCCCGCATCGGTCCAACCTGAAACAAGGTGTGGGAGGCGCCGAAGGCGGAACCATCATAAAGACCAAAGTTCTCGGCCCACGCTTCCGGCGACCAAATATCTTCGAACGCAAAATGGGTGGGATCAATGTGGATATCGTGCGACGCTAATCGTGCCAGAACCTGTGCGCGTACGTCGGCGACCGTCTTATCCCACTCCATCGGCCCCAACTCGCTCAGGCGCGGGGTTGGCACCAGTACGAACACAGCGGTGCACCCCTCCGGGGCCAACGACGCATCGGTTTCGGACGGCACGCTGACATAAAAAGGCAAGTTGCGCGGGATACGACCGCGTTCCAGTAGGTCAGCGAAGGAATCCTTGAAGTCGTCAGGTAAAAAGATGGTGTGATGCTTTATATTGTCCACCTTGCCTTTGATCGCCCAGTAGTAGGTGATCACACCCGGCGTCATCCTCATCTTGGTCGGCTTGGAGCGCCCGAGTAACTGTGTTTGCGTGGTGGGCACATCGACGTTTGACACCACCACCGGCCAGTCCGCGGTCGAACCGTCCTTAAACGCCAACCCCGTGACGCGACCGTTAGCGGTCACAATGCGTGCGACGCGTTTGTTCGTTTCAATCGTCACACCCCATTCGCGGGCAAGGCGCTCCATTCCTTCCACCAGCCCGTAGATCCCTCCTTTGGGCAGCCAGAGGCCGTGCGCCAGCTCGCCGTAAGGCAAAATCGAGAAGAGGCCCGGTAACGTCCAGGGTGAGCCGCCTAGATACATCGCGTAGGATCCGAGTGCTTCGCACATACGCGGATTGCGGAAGAAACGATTCAGCTCACTGTAGAGTGAACGCCAGACCGCCGAACTGCGCATCTCTCTGACGTTCATGGCGGCGGCCCACTTGATGGGATTGTCTTCATTGCGGCGGACGAGTTTCTGGAAAGAGAGATTGTATTTGAATTCGGCATCGGCCAGAAACGCCATCAGGCCCGGCGACGAGCCGGGCTCCAGTCGCTCGCACTCTTCGCGCAGACGATCGATCTGGCTCGAAAGCGTGAAGGTACCGCCCTCCGGCCAAACAAACCGAATGGAGGGATCAACGGGGATCAGCTCAACATAATCCTCGAAGCGACGCCCCGCGGCCTCAAACAGCTCTTCGAAGACCCACGGATAGTTCAGCAATGAAGGGCCCGTATCGAAACGAAAACCGGCGCGCGCGATCAGATTGGCACGACCGCCGACACGCGGTTGCGATTCGTACAGGGTGACTAGATAGCCGGCCAGTTGCAGGTGGATAGCAGCGCTGAGGCCGCCCAACCCGCCCCCGATGATTGCGGCGCGCCGCGGGAATGGAATTTGTTCAATCGTCTTCATGGCAAGCAATAAGCGAGCGGAATTTTCCAGTATTTTGTGGCGGGCAGGACCTGCCATTTTTCGCGCAGGGAAATACGCTCCCGGTGTCCTAAGCCGTGTTCATTCTCGAGAATGCGTCGATTCAAACGACCATAGACATCGATGCAGGCCTGGATCGCGATGCGACTGTCGGCGGCAAAGGCATCGAGATTATCGGCGGCTCGACGATAATATTGATCGGCCTCCTGTGCCATGGTCTTCACGACTCGCACGATACCCGCTTGATGCCCGGGATCACGGGCATCGGCCGACTTCAGGCCTTCCGCGTCCAACAGGTCGCGTGGGAGATAGACGCGATCACGATACTGATCCTCGCCGACGTCGCGCAGAAAGTTGGTGAGTTGTAACGCAATGCCGAGATCCTGCGCCGCCTTGAGGGTGCGGCTGAAGTCGTCCGGCTTCTCTGCGCCGTAGACATAGGCGAGAAAGTAGCCGACCACCGTTGCGCTCCCATACACGTAGGTTTGAATCAGCTCGTCCATGGTATCGAAACGGCGCGGCGCAATATCCATCTCCATTGCCACAAGGAAAGAGCGATAATGCTCCGGCGGGATGTTGGCGCGGCGGACGACTTCCGCGAAACCGGCCAAGAAACAGGGCACCTCTGCACGCAATGATTCCAGCATACATTTGCACGTGAGCGCCTCTTCAAAGGCGTTCCGCCAGTCGTGCAGTCGTTGTATTCGCTGTTCGCTGCTTAAGGGGAACGTGTCCACGACTTCGTCTGGATAGCGAACGGTCGCGTAAATGACCTCCACTTGATCGCGCTTCAGTCGAGGCAAAAAGCGGCTGACGATGAAAAAACTGGTAGTATAGCGGCGCATGACATGCCGGGATGCCCGCACCACGCGGTTCCACGCACCCTTTTCGCTGGCGGCTCGTAACGCGCCCTCGCGCGTACGCTGCTCAAAGGCGCGCCATTCGGCCTCGGTCCAAACCACTGCGCTGGATGGCAGGGAAACGGCCGACTGGTTTTGTTCTGTTACGGCTGTCGTCATTATCCGGCACTATGTTCTCTCGATGTTAGCACAGATTGTCGGGGAAACGGGAATAACTTAACCCATAATTCTGCCTTTCGGCGAACCGGGGAAAAGAGCTGCCGCCCCTACCCAGTCCGGCAACTCGACTTATCATTTCCTTTGGTCTCGGTCCTGCGCTACGATGTTGGCATGTTGCGCTGTTCTCTATGGTTAATTGTTTTTGCCGGGGCTATTGCGTTGTCGACGCTGGCGCCTGCCCGCGCGTTCACCTTATCGGATCAATTTGGCACCGACCACTCGATTGCGTTCCCATTGGAGCGGCCGATGGTGTTGTTGGTCGCGGACCGTGGTGGTTCCTCACAACTCGACGATTGGCTGGCACCGCTGGCGGAAGGCTATGCCGATGTCCTGCACATTCAGGGCATTGCTGACCTTTCCGCGGTGCCGCGCCTGCTGCGCCCAGGGGTGAGGGCCCTGTTCCGTAAAAATGAGGCGGTGCCCATATGGATGGATTGGACGGGCGAAGTGGCGGAACGCTTCGGCGCACAGGCGGAGGTGGCAAATGTCTACCTCATAGCGCCGAGCGGAGAAGTCCTGCACCGTGTAAGCGGAGCTTTCACAACTTCGGACTGGCAAACGCTACGGGATGCGATCGACGCATCCACCCGGCATCCAGCGCAATCAGCGCCAGACCGATAGCTCCCGCCAACCACAAGCCTGAACCGAAGGCGATCAGGGTGAAGAACAGAATGATGCTGAGGCCCAGCCAGCGCGCCATCGGGTTCCGCTCCGCAGGCTTGCGGAAGATCGCGAACAGGATGAGGCTGACCAGATACCAACCGGCAAAGTTGGTCCATGGGATATCGTAGTAGCGGCCCCCCTCCACCCAACTCCAGAAATTCAAGGTATGCGCGGCCAGCGGATCGATGATGAGGTCAATGGCGGTTAACCAGCACGCTGCGCGTAAGGGACAACGCACGCGCATTTGCCGCACGTAGGCAAACAGCAGTAGCCAGGCCGCTGCGAGCACGAGCGGGACATCGAAGAGTTTGGGAAAGAGCACGGCGGTGTACTCATAGACTCCGAACGGGAAACCGGTGGCCACGCCCAGCATTTCGACACCGAAGCCAATTAGACCTGCAACCAGCAGAACGATGCGCTCCGAGGCGGGCGCGTAGGCAAGCAGCAGGATCGCCGCGATGGTCAAATACATGGGCGCGGTCCACGCGACATGATCAGGCGGACCGCCCATAAACAGATAGGACGCGACACCGCCTGCCCAAAGGAGGCCGTAAAAGGCGATCAGTCCCCACCGAACGATTTTGTTAACTTTCATGTTGTACCACCAATCTGGCGGTGATATCCGCCGACATTAGAACCGTTGGCGTGCCGCCCCCCGGATGGGTGCTGCCGCCAACATAATACAAGCCCGGCCACCGCTTGGACCGGTTCGCCGGCCGCAAAAACGCACCTCGCCAACCATGCGACACCTGCCCATAAATCGCGCCACCGGGCATCGCATATCGCTGGGCAATGTTCTTTGGCGTCCAAACATTCGATACCGCAACATCAGCCCTTATGTCGGGGAAGCCGGAACGACTTAACCGATTAAATACACGGGCGCGGGCTTCCGCAATCATCGCGCCATCCCATGCATCCTGTTCATTGGCAGGTGCATTGGCCATCACAAACATGACTTCGCCGGTCTCCGGCACCATGCTGCGATCACTCCGACTCGGCATGTTGATGTAAACGGTGGGATCATCCGGAAACCGTCGCTCATCAAACAACTGGCGGAATTCGGTTTGATAATCAGCGGAGAAGAACACCTGATGATGGGGTTGATCCGGCCGGGTGGATTTGAGACCGAACAAGAATATCAGGCCGGACAGCGAGCGTTTCGCCTCGGGTAGCGGTTGCGCGCCGGGCCGTCCCAAGAGCGTATCGGTCCATGATGCGTCACCGTTCATGATCACGGCATCCGCTTGGACGACTTCACCGTTCACGAGTTGCACGCCCGTGATCCGTTGCTGTTTGCGGGTGATACCGGTCACGGCTGAATTCAGGTGGCAGCGCACGCCGCGTTCCTCGCCTAGCGCCAGCAGCGCTTCGACGATGCGATAGAGTCCACCTTGCACATGCCAGCCTCCGAAGGCGTATTCCACGAAGGGGATAACGGCAAGGGTGGCAGGCGCTTGGTAGGGCGACGAGCCGACATAGGTCATGTAGCGGTTAAACAACTGGCGCAGGTGCGGGCTGCGGATGTAGTGCTGCAGGGTGCGGGCATAGTTGCCCCACCCTCGTCGAAGCGGCATATCGCGTAGTGCGCGGCCACTATCCCGGTCGGGCGGCTCGAAGGGTGAACGCTTGAAAAAGGTCGCCTGCGACACGTTGAAAAGTTTTGCGCCCAGTGCCATGAATGCCAGGAAACCAGAGGCGTCCCCCCCCTCGAGCTTGCGCACCGTTGGAAGCCAGTCGGGCAGGCAACCGGTGTGCACAAAATGGGTGCCGTCATCGTAATGATAGGAAGCAATCGGTTCGACGCGATGCAAGGTGAGATGATTGCTCAATGAGCTGCCAGCGGCCGCGAACAACTCCTCGAACACCCAAGGCATGGTGATCAGTGACGGCCCGGTATCAAACCGATAGCCTTCCGCGGTCCAGCGATTCATTTTGCCACCGGCGGTCGCGGCTTGTTCGTGGATGTCGACTTGCCAGCCTTGTGCGGCGAGGCGCAAGGCAACGCCTAGGCCACCCAGCCCGGCACCGATCACAACCGCCCTTTTGGGAGGGCTACTCATGACGCCTTCCATGTATAGTTGCGGCCACGCCAAGGCACGCCGCCTCCGCGCCGACACTTGTGCCGTGACGCCAAGGCCACGGCAATCAAGCCGCACTCGGCCAGCGGATGGGAAAGGATGGCCAATCGCGAATAGCCGAAACGATTGGCTTGCAGCCAGCGACTCCCGAGAATGGTTGCCACCATAAACCATGAAAGCCGTAGCCAGCCGCCGGTGAAAAACGCTACCAGCGCGAGCACAAAAGGCGTCATGAAGAAGGTCGCGTGGAAGAGCAGGAAGATCCAGAAACTCACTTCATACCGGAACGCTGGATAGAAGATTTTCTGAAAGCCGTTCCATAAATTGGGCCAAGAATCATACATGCGTACACGCACAACATCTTGGCCATCAAGACAAATGCCGCGCAAACCATGAGCTCGCCAGGCGCGTGCCAAAGCCGTGTCCTCGAACAGTTCAGGCTTTACAAGTTCATGGCCGCCGATCCGCACATATTCTTCGCGTCGCATCAGTATGCAGGCGCCATGGGCAAGCCCCAGTGACGGCATTTGTCGCTTTAGCGACAGCGGCGCGGGGAACAGGGTGAACACCACAAAGTTCAGCATCGGCATACAGAGCCTTTCCCAGAATCCCTTCAGCACCAGCCCCGGCCAACAGGACAGGAAGGTCACCTGATAATGCTTCGTGGCGGCCAGCATGCGGGCAACCGCATTCCGTTGTAACCGGGTGTCGGCATCCTGGAAAAGCAGCCAATCTCCGCGGGCCGCGAGGGCGAGTTGCCGACAGGCAAACGGCTTGCCGCACCAACCATCGGGCAAGGGTTTTGCTGGAACAACAAGGACGCGCTCATCGCCGGCAGCTAGTTGGGCAATTTCTTCGGCCGTGCGATCGGTGGAGTGATCATTATAGACCAAAACCTCCAAAATCTCCGGTGATCCCTGTAGTGCTTGCTCAATGGCCGCGGCAATATGGGCCTCTTCGTTGCGTGCGGGGATTAATAGAGACACGGTCTCGGCTACGTCTTCTGCTGGACGCGCAGGTAGCGTCGGCCAAAAGCGCATGTTGTAGAACATCAACGCGAACAGTCCGCAGTGTAGCAAGGCAAATAATATCCAGAAAAGCATGGTGCGATCAAATCGGAAATCAATAGGCTTGAAAAGACAAAACACAACCGTACACTTCCCCGCATGTTTGACATAAAACAGTACCTTGCCGTGCGCATGGATTGGGTTAACCAGGCACTCTTTCAGGCATTACCCCCGTCCACGGAACATCCTGTGCGGCTTCATGAGGCGATGCGTTACAGTCTGTTCATTGGGGGTAAACGGCTTCGCCCCATACTTTGTATGGCAGCCGCTGAAGCGGTCGGTGGCACGGAAAAAGCGGCTCTGCCGGTTGGCGTGGCGCTCGAATGTCTGCACACCTACTCCTTGATTCATGACGATCTGCCGGCGATGGATAATGACGACTTGCGTCGCGGACAGCCGACCCTGCATAAGGTGTACGGCGAGGCGAATGCCATTCTGGCCGGGGACAGTCTCCTGACGTTGGCTTTTGAAATCCTGGCGCAACAGCCGCAAGGCGCAAAGCTTTCGCTGGAGCTAGCGAAAGCGGCTGGCAGCCGCGGCCTTGCCGGGGGGCAATTCGAGGACCTGGCTGAGGAGCAGCAGGCGCAGAACCACGAGACGTTGATGCGTATTCATGCAAACAAGACCGGGAAGCTCATTCGGGCCGCTTGTCGCATGGGGGGCATCACCGCTGGCGCCAACACCGGTCAGCTCGATGCCTTGGGCCAATACGGTGAGTCTGTTGGGCTGGCCTTTCAGATCGCCGACGACATTCTGAATGTGACATCCACGCAAGAGGTTCTGGGTAAGCCTGTGGGTAGCGATGCGAAGCGCGAGAAGATGAACTACATTGCCTGTATTGGCATGGAGTTAGCGCAAACCGAGGCCCGCCGACTGGTCGAACAGGCGATTGAGCAGTTGGACGCGCTGCCGGGCGATACGCAGCCCCTGCAGGCCTTGGCCCATTACGTCGTGGAACGCCTGACCTGACCCGGATAAGAGCTGGGACGCTCGTTGATCGTCCGGCACGCTGCCATACGGCTACACTCCGCGAACATCTACAGAAAGTCCCGCGCGGTTGCCTCGAATCCAGTCGACTTCGAACAGATCATTGGTTTACGTTAACCGCTGAGCTCGGAATACCATTCCTCATGTTAGAGCGCGCGTGCCATGAAAGCGATGAAATGGAGGTGCAATCTCACCAATAACGGATCATTCTTCTCGTGTGAAAAGTAAGCGGATGGCAGTAAAATGGATGCAGACGTAATTATTGTCGGGGGTGGGCCTACCGGGCTTATGCTGGCTAATCTGCTGGGGCATAACCGCATTCGAACACGCATATTTGAGAAAACGCTAGCGCCCGGACACACATCGAGAGCGATTGGCATAACACCTCCGAGTCTTAACATGATGCGCCCGTACGGTCTTGACCGCTTGCTCATTGATGCGGGGGTGCAGGTAAAAAAGGCGATCGTGCATGGAACCAGAAGCGTGTTGGGAACGCTGGATTTTACAGGTATACCCGGCAACTATCCGTATATATTGACTGTTCCGCAAAGCAAAGTGGAAAACCTATTGCGGGATCATCTCGAATCCTATCCCTGCGTGCACATAGAAAAAGGCAGAAAGATTGTCGCAGCGACACAGGATCATCATGCGGTGCATGTATCATGCCATTCGTCTAATCCAAGGTCGTCTCGATCATACCGCGCGTCTTTTTTGTGTCTGTGTGAAGGAGATAGGGGTCGCCTTCGCGAAACATTCGGATGCGTCACGAAGTCGCATCGGTACCGGAATACTTTTCTGATGGGCGATTTTACGCATGACAGTGGACTGCAGAACGATGCGCATCTATATTTTACACGCCATGGTTCAGTGGAGTCGTTTCCGCTTCCCGGCGGACAGCGTCGCTGGGTGGTTCAAACCGGGCATTATATGGATGAAATCCCGTCCGGTTTTCTGGAAACGCAAGTATGGAAACGAACGGGGTATGGACTGAAAGGCGCGGATCTGATCTGGCAGAGCCCGTTCGGCGTAAAGAAAAGAATTGAAAAACACTATGTGCAAGGCCGTGTGCTGTTGGCCGGTGACGCAGCTCATGTGATGCCGCCTATTGGCGGGCAAGGCATGAATACAGGCTTTATGGATGCATGCTTTCTGGCGCAGGCCATTTTGCGGGTGCAGGGGCACACCGCTGACGAATCCACCGTTATGCACTATTTTCGTCAATATGAAGCCATGCGCCGCAAGGCGGCTGCTTCGGCCGCAAGGCGCGCCCGCTTTTCTATGTATGTAGGTACGCGAAAGCATGTGATTCCATCCATGCTGCGCAACATCGCCATCCAGTTTGCCCTTGCAACACCGCTTACTGATGTCTTAGCGCCGTTTTTTGCCATGCTTACGATTCCGTATGGAGCTCCGGAGAAAGACGCACACAAGGAACTGTTTGGGCCGTAAACGAGAGGTTGTTCGTATTGCTGAAGGGTTAACACCGGTGGGCGTTATGTGAGAACTATCAGTTCAATGAATCCGAAAAACAATAGCTTTCTTTTTTGGATGACAAGGCCCGCCTCGCGGCAAAGGGCCTCCAGCTCGGACCGAGCGGGAAAGTGTTTAAGGCTTTCTGCAATATAGCCGTAAATATGCGGGTTGCGGTGAAGCAGAAATCCCCACAACTTGCCCCAAAAAGACAACAAGCCCAACTGCATGTGCTGCAGTATGCGGCTGTTGCTTCGAGAAAAATCTAGAAATGCTGCAGTTGCACCGGGTTTTAGCAACCGCCTGATCTCGCCTAGTGTGCGTTTCAGATCAGGGGAATTACGGATCGCATAGCCTCCGGTAATGAAATCAAAGCTGTGGTCGGGTGCCTGAATGGCATTCATATCTGCACAAAGAATATCTATGTTCAGTGTGTGCATGCATCGACTGCGGCAGATATTCAGCATGTCCTCGCTTAGATCCACCGCTGTAATTGATGCCTCTGGAAATCGTTCATGCAACTTCAGGGTGAGATCGCCTGTTCCACAAGCCATGTCCAGACAGGCGGGCGCATCAGCAGCGGGCAGCATATCGATGAGTTGTTGTTTCCATATCCTGTCCCTGCCGAACGACATCAGCCGTGTAATGCGTGCATACTGTGGAGCGACTTCTTCAAACAGCCGTCGGTTGTAGGCTTGTTTCGCCGACGCATTGTGTAGATCCGTGCTGGAAATTCTTTTAATGATGTCTTTGTTGTCCGTCATTTCTGCCTTGTATTTTCAGATCATTATGGAAGAAGGTTAAGCCCGCCTTAAGGGGGGTAATGCCCACAAGCAGAAAGAAGGATCGTTTGCTGCCACAAGTCTATGTCCATGCCATATCCACGTGCGTTCCTCCCAAGTCCTATACACAGGACTTCACGCTGGAGTTTTTGCTCAAACTTCAGGGAACCACGCCACGGAAACGTGAGTTCCTGCAAAAAATCTATCGGCGATCTGCCATCGACAAGCGACATACCGTCATTGAAGACTACGACAAAGACCCCGCAGACTACAATTTTTATCCGAAAAACAGTCGTTTAATGCCTGAGCCTTCGACGGCGAGGCGTAATGACGAATATGTGAAGGCAGCCAATGCGCTTGCCTTGCAGGCTGCACGCGCCTTACTGGAAAAACTTCCACGTGTGTCACCCGGTTCTGTAACACACCTGATCACCGTCAGTTGCACGGGGTTTTCGATTCCGGGCTTTGACATACACATACTGAAGGAGATGGGGTTATCACCATCACTAAGCCGGCTCCACATTGGCTTTATGGGGTGTTATGCTGCGTTGCCGGCCCTGCGGACAGCACGTGATATATGTTGCGCCGATCCGCACGCGCGCGTTCTGGTCGTGAATCTGGAGCTTTGTTCCCTCCATTTTCAACAGAAATTTGATTCGGATACGGTCGTTGCCAATGCCATATTTGCAGACGGTGTTTCGGCATGTCTTGTGTCGGCTCAACGTGCAGACTCAAGCGGGGCCGTGTTCTCCATCCAGGCGATGTGCTCGCATTATATCGCAAATAGTGAAGCGGATATGGCTTGGCAAATTGGCGAGCGTGGATTTGATATGAGGCTATCGTTGTATGTGCCTGCTCTGATCGAGCAGCACATGAAAAGCATCACGGATTCTCTTTTTGCGAAAGCGGGCAAGCAAAGAGCCGATATCGATATATGGGCCATTCATCCCGGTGGCCGTGCCATTCTCGAGAAAGTTCAGGAATCATTAGGGCTGAAAAAGCAGGCCTTGCAGATTTCGTATGATGTGCTGCGTGAATATGGCAACATGAGTTCAGCCACAATCATGTTCGTGCTTGAGCGAATTCTGGCGGATAAAGGAACAGGTGGAGTGTTCGCTACCGCTTTCGGTCCCGGGCTCACGGTGGAATGTAGTTTCATGGAAAAAATAAAAGGACCGGATGGGTAAACATGATTTTTCAGCGCGGGCGGTTTCCCCGGAGCTCATGGATTTGGCCGATGTGGACGAACAGAAACTGCTGCGGACGGTCCGGCAGTTTGCGCTACTCAACCGGCTGTTCAGTTCGTCACGCAAATTGATTTGCCGTTATTTTCTAGATCCACTGATCCGGGAGGGAAAGCCGTCGTTTTCCCTGCTGGATATAGGAGCCGGAGGCTGTGATATTCCTAAATGGATCGTGCAGCACTGCCGCAAGCACGGCATATCGCCGCGCATTACATGCATCGACTATGATGAGCGCATGGTGGCCTATGCCCGCCGCCAATGTGTCGATTTTCCGGAAATTACCATACGACATCACGACGCACTGCACATGCAGGAGCTTGGGGAATTTGACTATATATACGCCAACAATGTTCTTCATCATCTGGATGATTGCGCCATCAGTCGCATAGTGCAACAGGCGGCAGCTATGGCACAACGTGGGTATATCCTGAATGATATCTATCGCTCCCGGATGGCATACTGGCTATATACGCTTTTTGCCGGACTCTTATTGCATCGGAGCTTTGCGGTTCATGATGGACGCCTTTCCATTAGAAAGGGCTTTGTCGAGTCCGATCTCAGGCTGTACATACGACATGCGTGTCTTGGCGAGGAACCGCGGGTTATACGAGAAAGGTGCTTCAGGATCCTTTTGGTTCAGATAAAATGTGCCCGAGGGGTGATGGCATGAATGGCCGTCTATCTTATCCGTCTCAATAATGCGCGCGCAGTGTCGAGATGCCCGGGATCGTCCTCCCACTGGAAAGGCAGGTCAAGTGCAAGCAACTCCTCGAGGACAGCGATTGCATCTTCATTCCGGTTCGAGCGCACATAATGTTGGGCAAGATCCACGCGAATCATGATGCTTTCAGCGTCCAGTTCAAGGGCTTTCTTCAGGAATTCTTCCGCTTTGTCGGCAGAACCGACGGGCAATCCCCGGGAAATGAGCCTGGCCGCCATTCTTTCGACACGGCTCACATTTGCCACTTCGGAC
>SLLF01000086.1 GCA_007134175.1 Kiritimatiellia bacterium
GTTTGTCGACCGGCATGGCTGGTTTCTCGATGCGGCTCATGCTGAAGAGCTGTTTGATCTCTATCACCAGCAAGATTTTCCGCTGGTCCATGAGGCGGATTTGCTGGCAGCCGAGCACCGGGCGGCGGCGGTGGAGCCGCACTTCGCCCGCATCGCGGAGTACGTGGATGGTGCCGCTATTCGTGCGGCTGACCTGAAGGTGGTGGTTGATTGTTGCAATGGGGTAGGGGCACTCCACACCGTGGTTTTCCTGCGTGATTGGCTGGGTTGCCGCACGGTATACACCGTGTTTGATACACCAAGTGGGCGCTTTGAGCGGGGGCCGGAACCGGTGCCGGAACACTTGGACACCTTGCGGGAAAAGGTCAAGGCATGCGGTGCCGACGTCGGGTTTGCCCAGGATCCAGACGGCGACCGCTTGGCGGCGGTGGACCATACCGGCGAACCGTTGGGAGAGGAGCGGACCGTGGCCCTGGCCTTGCAGTCGGTCCTGGCACAGCACGACATCGGCCCCATCGCGGTCAATCTTAGCGCGACCCGCGCCTTCGACGACCTGGCCCGGCAGTTCGGCGTCCCGCTGGAGCGTGCCCGTACGGGGGAGGTTCATGTGACGGCGGCCATGCGGCGCACC
This sequence comes from Kiritimatiellia bacterium, assembly GCA_007134175.1. Classification (GTDB taxonomy): domain Bacteria; phylum Verrucomicrobiota; class Kiritimatiellia; order SLAD01; family SLAD01; genus SLLF01. Next base: position 632 of record SLLF01000086.1, read on the forward strand.
GGAGCCGTGGCCGGCGGCGAGCATACCGGGGGTATCATTGTCCCGGCCGTTCATTGTGGTCGCGACAGCTACACCGGGATGGCCCTGCTACTGGAGCGAATGGCGCTGACCGGGCGGTCACTGCGCTCCCTGGACCAAACCTTGCCCCGCTATTACAGTGCTAAGGCTAGTCTCCCGTTGCGCACCGACCAGGCATCGCGCATAATGCGCCGGTTGCGGCAGGCCTATGACGGGAACCGTCTTCATCAAAAAGATGGCTTGTATGTGGAATGGCCGGATGGGTGGTTGCAAGTGCGCCGCTCGAATACCGAACCGGTGCTGCGCCTGATCGTGGAAGGTCCCACCCCGGAAGCCGCCACCCAGCGACTGGCGGAGTTGAAAGCACATGTGAACGGGACGCCATTGGCTGTAGTATAGAGGTTATTGTTGTGACCATTGATTTTTCTCTTCTGGGACCGGCACAGCGGCAGGGCGGCTTTCACCTGGATGACTACTGGGTCTGGTGCGGCTCGGTTGTGCGCGGGGAGGATGGGCGCTACCATCTGTTTGCCTCCCGTTGGCCGCGTGCGTTTCCGTTTCACCCGGCATGGATGACCCATTCCGAGGTTGTGCGGGCGTCGGCCATTACGCCTGCGGGGCCCTACCGGTTTGAGGAAGTGGTTTTACCGGCACGCGGACCCGAATATTGGGATGGCGATTCCACCCACAATCCCTGTGTGGTCCGGTTCGGTGATCAATATCTGCTTTTTTACACCGGTTCAAGATGCCCGCTGCCGTTGCCGGCCGCCGGTGAATCGTTTCCATTATCCGACCCACGTTGTGCCGTGGCCCGTTCCAATAAGCGAGTCGGACTGGCCACGGCACCTTCGGTCTTTGGGCCGTGGACGCGCCGCGATCAGCCAATTCTGCCGACCCGTCCCGGCACGTTTTATAGCCACTTGACGTCCAATCCCGCTCCGGTGGTTCATGAAGACGGTTCCGTCCTGCTCGTGTTTAAAGGGCGTCCTTATGCCGGTCGAGCGCATGGGCGGATGCAGATTGGCGTGGCCCGGGCACCCCATTGGTCGGGTCCCTACGAAGTCGTGACCCCAACGCCTATTTTCGGCGCGAACCCACAGGAGACGATTGAAGATGTTTGTGCCTGGCCGTCGGCCGATGGTTATGGCTTGATCGCCAAGGACATGACGGGTTCCATTTGCGGGGAAAAGCACGCGGGTATTCAGGCCTTTTCACCAAACGGCTTGGATTGGACCATTTGTGATCCGCCCCAAAGCTGGTCACGCCGTATCGTGTGGGATGATGGAACGGTCCAGGTGATGGGATCGTGTGAACGCCCCTTCTTGCTGTTCGAGGGGAATCAACTGACGCACCTTTTTCTCGCCATGGCGGATGGCCCCGGAGGGTTCCAGCACGCGACCCGGACCTGGAATCAGTCTATTCCCTTCCGCCGCCCGCTTGATTAAAACATAACAGTGGCCAGGCGTAAGCTGTCGGTCGGCGCGAGTGGCTTCTCATGAGGGATAATCACATAGCGCAGGCGGAAATGATCGCCGGGCTGCCACTGGGCGGGCAAGGGCACCTGCAGGGAGCGTACGCCCACGTGCAGGCGGCCGGCGCGGCTGGCCAGTTCCGTGACGGTGGCCATGTCGATGGTGCGATCAAACCAGATCGTTACCCCGGCATCGTTATCGTTCAGCCACTGTATGCCGCGCAGTCCTTCCACTGTGCGGCCGGCAGCCATCCCGTCCATGGCGCCGATTTCAGCACCCTCCTCGTCCAGAAAACGCACCTTCCGCTCGCCCGCCTGCCCGGTAAAGAAAGGCAATGATTCGTTGAGAAACTGCAGGTCCAGTTCATCGTGGGCCAGCACGTCTAGCGCAACTTCAATGCGATCATCCAGCCATTGAATGGTCCGGTCGATGGACAGCGGCGCATGGGTCATGGTTGCCGTGCGATGATAGATGCGTCTTTGCTCGTTGAAGGCGACGCGCGGATCGGCAAACCCTTCCGATATGACTTCCGGCTCAATATCGCCCTGCCAGTGGTCGATCACCGGTTCGTGCAGCTTCCCCCAGACCGCGTTGGCATAGGGTACATCCTGATTGATGGCCAGAAGCGTGGGGCCCACTCCGCGCACGTAAACCGCGGATAATCCACCGGACTTGGTCGTCATTCGCTGTCGAATATCCCGCACGGCGTCATCGTAGCCGGCGATGTCGGCGGAGGTCTCGTCCGTTATCCCCGCAATGAATGTTCGCCACGCGGGCGAGCGCGCCCCGCCGTAGGCGATACTGTAGGCGCTTGGCGTATTGATGAAGAAAAAGGCGTGGTCCAGCACCCGCACGAACGGCTCCGTTTCCAGGGCAGGCCAGGTGTATCGGGAGGCCAGCGAGAGGTTCCAGAGGTCACCGAACGGTATCTCGGTGGCGAGTTCGCCCGGCATCGCCGTGCGGTTGGTGTGTTGTTCGAGTCGGGAGAACATGTCCGAGGGCGATACGATCTCGCGCCGGATATTGTCGGCCACCGGTTTACCGTGGCGCGGTAGGGATAGATGGGTATTGAGCCAGTAGAGCTGATCAAAATAGCGCCGGATACGTTCGTCATCTGGTCGATAGTGGTAAAGGTCTCGAAAATGGCGCTCGGAATTGTCGGCATAGCCGGCATCGAAACCCCATTGTTCCGCAAGATATTTCGCACCCGTCATGCCAATGTCGGCGGGCCCGGCAAAGGTATAACCCGCAGAACTATGGGTTGGCGTGGGGTCGGGGTTGGAGCGGCCCAGCGCACCGGGCGTCAGCAAGCGATCCAATTGGCGATCCACCAGATGTTCGA
>SLLF01000378.1 GCA_007134175.1 Kiritimatiellia bacterium
AGGGCGCGGGAAATGGTACAGCAGATGGATCTTGAAGGGTTTGGCAACTGTTCGAATCACGCGGAGTGCGAGGCGGCCTGTCCGAAATCGATATCCATCGACCACATTGCGCAGCTGCGCCGCGAGTACCGTAAGGCGCTCCGGACACCGGTGGCGCACCCGTAGGCTGCCGCCGTATGGGGGCGTATGGATGACAGCGAATTTCAGGTGGCAATGGCCGTTAGCGTCTTGCAGGAAACGATGACACAAAATAGCGTGCATGGTGGTAGCACGCTGGACCCGGCAGCCGCCCCCCAACGTGGGCGGCTACCACATGGGTTACGAATGGAGTCTGCGTTAGGGAATGTCTGATACAAGAAATAAACTGGGCAATCGGGCCGTGGGTAGCGGACGTCTTATCCGTGTTCCTGCGTGGGTCATCTTTATCGGGTGTTGGTGGCTGAGCGTTACTTGTGCTGCGGCCAACCCGGCGGTGGCGGGTGTAGAGGATGACGGGCGCCCGTTCCAGATCAATTGGCGCTCCTGGTATAGCCGCGGTGATCACGGTTGGCAGGTTAACACGTTCGATTTTGACCCGACGTTCGGTTTTGCGGATGAACGGACGCGGGTGACCTGGGAGGACGAGGATATATGGGTGCATCAAATTCAAGGATCTTACGTCATTCTGCCGTGGTTGCGCTTTCATGGGGCGTATGGTTTTGGTGATATTCGTGACGGGGACCAAACGGAAACCAACTGGATTTCCGACGCCGAGGTGCGTGATTTCATGCTGGCCCGGTCGGTGGCTGCGACGCGTGGAGATGTGACGCTCTATCAACTTGGTGCCGCACTACGGTTGGACGAATTAATGCGCTGGCCGGACTGGGTGGGCGAGTGGGAATGGGGCCTTGGGTACCGCTACCACGAGGAAACGCTCAACGCGCGTGAAGGGGTACTGGTGGTAGATTTGGAAGAATTCGTTGAAATCCCTTTCGATGGGCTGGATTCAGAATATTCATTTCAGTGGCAGGCCTTCCATGCCGGTTTGCAGGGGCGTGTGGGCATATGGCCTCGAGTAGTAGTGGTGCTTCGGGTCGACGGGTTGTTCGCGATGGATTATCGCGGTTCAGGTGTTGATAGTCTGCGGTTGGACGCGCGTGAGCGGGCACCCAACCTCCAGCATAGCGCTCGCAACGGTGTTGGACTGGAAGGTTATGTGGGGGTGGAGCTGCAGTTGACATCCGCTTTGTATGTGGAAGCCGGTTACCACCATTTCCGTATTCGTGCCCGCAACGGAAGCAGCCGGATCCGGCTGGCGGATGGAGAAACGGAACGGGCCGATTTGGACTGGGTCGAGTCGCGCCGGACCGGTTTCTATCTGGGAATCGGAGGCCGGTTTTGATCCATAGCAACCCGCGGCGACGCTGACCTTTTGAGATGACACCCTCCCTGTTGATTGTACTTGGACTGGGCGTGTGGCTGATTGCTTTCTGCTATGCCTCTGCCGGCCATGGTGGTGCCACCGGTTATATTGCCTTGTTCGCCTTGTGCGGGCTGGCCCCCGAGTTTATCCGGCCGGCAGCGCTCGTTCTGAATATTATTGTGGCGGGCATTGGCACGTGGCATTACGCGCGGGCCGGCTGTTTTGCGCGGCGTTTGTTCCTGCCGCTGATCATCCCGGCCTTACCGCTGGCGTTTATTGGCGGGAGGCTGCATTTGGCCCCGACTCTTTTTTCCGCCATCGTCGGATTGGTGCTGTTGCTATCCGCGATTTGGCTGTTCGTCCAGCCTTCAGCGGTGCGGTCGTTACGGCCAGCGCGGTATGGTGTGCTGGGGCTGACGGGGGCGGGGCTTGGTCTGTTGGCTGGGCTCACCGGTCTTGGTGGCGGCATCTTCCTTATGCCGTTGTTACTGGGTGCGCGCTGGGCGCACCCCAAAATGGCAGCGGCGATCTCGGCTCCCTTTGTCATGCTGAATTCCATCTTCGGGTTAACGGCCCATCTCTGGCATACCGGCACCTTCCCGCTGTCGGTGCTGCCGTTAGCCGTCATGGCCCTGCTTGGCGGGTATGCCGGTGCCTGGCTAGGAAGCCGCGTGCTGCCCGCCGTGGTCATCGAGCGGCTGATGGCGGGTATCCTGGTTGTTGGTGGTTTGAAATTGTTGTGGGTAGCGCTCCCTGTCCTGTAGGTTCCGCTGCAATCCCAACAAAGATGGCCCGGGATTCCGGTGAGAACGCGCCGGGGGCTGGACCCGACGCCATAGATGGGTTGACTTTTGGTCCGGCACTCCCTAGAGTGCGTGCTTTCCTGATATGTTGGCAGGGTTGCCTTGCGTTGGTTTGTGCGTGGATGCTTCGCTGTCGGCGGTGTGGTTTGCCCGATGGTGTAATGGTAGCACACGGCCCTTTGGAGGCCAGAGTCAAGGTTCGAGTCCTTGTCGGGCAACCAGTTGGAACGCAATAGATTAAGATGTTATAGCGAGCAAGACGTTGATCATATTTTCCGGTACAGCACATTCAGATTTGGCGCAGCGCATTGCGTCGTCGGTCGGGCAACCGTTGGGGGCGGTGGATATCAGCCGTTTCCCGGACGGCGAAATCATGGTCAAAATAATCGACAACATCCGCGGTGAGGATATTTTTATCGTTCAACCGATTTGCTGCCCGCCAAACGAGGCGCTCATGGAGTTGTTGATTATGGTGGATGCGGCCCGGCGGGCGTCGGCAGCGCGCATTACGGCCGTGATTCCCTTTTACGGTTATGCCCGGCAGGATCGTAAAGACCAGCCACGGGTGCCCATCACGGCCAAGCTGGTCGCCAACCTGCTGGTGGCCGCCGGCACCAACCGGTTACTGACCATGGATCTGCATGCCCAGCAAATCCAGGGGTTCTTCGATATACCGGTGGACCACCTGTATGCCGCGCCGGTTATCGTGAAGTACCTGGCAAGCCAAAAACTGGATAAGCTTACGATTGTGTCACCGGACGCCGGAGGCTTGAAGATGGCGTATGCGTATTCGACCATGATGAATTCGGGACTGGCATTCGTGGCCAAACAGCGGCGTAGCCCGAACGAGGTTACGGCACTGGATGTGGTGGGGGATGTGGCTGGACGGAATTGCGTGATTGTCGACGATTTATCAACCACGGCGGGAACGTTGACCGAAGGTGCCCGGATTCTGATGGAACGGGGCGCGGCGTCAGTACGGGCGTCGGTCACCCATACGCTGATTACCACCGAAGGTATGCGCCGGTTGAAAGCATCCCCGTTGACGGAGTTGATCACGACCGATAGCGTGCCCAAGGAAGACTGGTCCGGTTGCCCGGTCAAAGTGCTTTCGGTCGCGGAGTTGCTGGGTGAGGCCATAAACCGCATTCACCAGAACCGATCGGTTACCTCGTTGTTCAAAGTTACCTGAAATAAGGAGTGCATGGTATGAAGGAAGAAATAAAGCTACCGGCGCAAGCGCGCACGGAAACC
>SLLF01000314.1 GCA_007134175.1 Kiritimatiellia bacterium
GCGTGGTGGTCGAAAAATCCGCTTTTTCTCGTCCTCCACTCAACAATATTGGGGTTTTCGAGGCCAATCGGGGGGATCGACATTAACCACCCTCTTTTCAGCCTCTATTCACGCACCTTTAAAACAGCGCAATCGGCTCGCTGCACCGGCTCAGGACTTGCCGTCTTGTACAAAAATGCGGTATAGCCAGCCTTGCAGATGATACGACCACGACACATAACTTGGTACCTGCTGGGCACCGCTATCGTTCTGGCCTTGGTAATTTCCTGGCCGTTGCCGCGCTTCGCGGCGTCCGGCATCCCCTATGCGGCCCGTAATCCGGAGCAGCCACCGGCCCGCTATGACATTGCCGGTGACCATCTGCAGTTGATGTACCACTTCGACTTGGTGCGTGAGATGATCACCGGTCGAATCCCGTGGTTTCACAATCCGTATGAATTCAACTGGGAAGGCGACACCCAAACCTTCCGGCCCGATGCCTACTTTTTGCCCTACTCCGGTATTTACGCCCTGCTATCGATTCCGCTAGGGCAAGCGGTAGCTTACAATCTTACCTGGCTCCTTTCGGTATGGCTAACGGCGCTGTTCGCTTGGGCATGGCTAGCCCGATTCACAACGGATCGTATCGCTATCGCCATGGGCGTGTTAATGATCCTGCTGCTCCCCTTCCGCTGGCTCAGTATTTTCGGCGGAAGCCCGGCCGGCATCGCCTTGTGCTGGGTGCCCCTGCTCGCCTGGCAGGTGGATAAGGCGGTGCACGAAGCCCGATGGCAGTCGGGCGCGGGCGTGGGCTTGGCCTTACTGCTCGCCCTGTGGGGAGACCTTCACGTCTTCTATTTTTCCGCTCTGGCCCTGCCGGGCTTTGTGCTGCTCAGCGTGCTCTCCCCGCGCACGCTGAACCACGGACTGCCCTGGCGCCGCTGGCCCCGGGTGTTGCCCGCCGGACTGACGATGCTGGGTGTGCTGGTGAGCTATTACTTATGGCGACGACATATGCTGGTAGAATCCATGATGCGCGGGGGACGAACGTGGGAGGAAGTGGCCGCGTTTTCACCCGCCCGGATCGGACTGCTGGGCGGCGGACGCGGCATCGACGATACGGTTTTTATCGGCCTGACGGCGATGCTGGTGATGGCGTTGCTCTCATTGTACCTCCTCTACAACCTGATCCATAAAAAGCCCGACCGCGCCGCTTGGTTCCGTTTACTGACGCTGCTCCTGCTCGGCGGTGCTATTGCCCTCACGGTCGCGTTGGCCCTCGGCATTCACGGTCCCTTTCAAGCCCGCTTTCTTGGCATGGCCCGTGCGAAACTGCCCTACTACGAAATGCTCCGCCAACCTTCGAAAATCTATGCGATCATGCCCATGTGGGTGGGCCTGCTCATGACGCTGGGTTGGGCGGCCCTTGCGGTTCCACCCCGCTGGAAAAGAGGACTGGCCGTTGCCGTGGCACTGGTGATGACGGTGGAAATGCACTTTTATTTCGGCGTTACAACGAATTTACTCTCCGGCCCGCAACCGGCGTATACCGCTGTCCAGCAGGATGCGCTGGCAAGAGGACATGACCCCGTCCGCGCCTTGGTGGTCCCCCTCTGGCCGGGCGAATCGTCAGAAACGTCTGTTCCCCTCTTTCATGCCCAGCGACTGGGGATACGCCTCGTCAACGGCTACAGCCCTGTGGTCAGCCGCCGCTACTTCGAAGAGGTCTTTCGCCGCCTGGAGAGCGTAAATCAAGGTGAAGTTAATAATGAACAAATCGGCTTCCTGCTGGCACGCGAGGTGCATTACCTGCTTCTCCACGAGAATCAATTTCCCGAACGCGTCAGTCCCTCCCCCGTTGCCCTGACCCGGGACCGGTTGCTGGCGCACCCCCGCCTTGAACTTCTGAAACAGGCCGAGCACGTATGGGCGTTCCGCCTACTGCCGACAGCGCGGGAGGGGGCTGAGCCGCTGCGCGACGTGGTCCGCTTCCCCACCCGCCGCTGGTCCTTTGCCGGGCGTGCCGACCCGGCGCACCGCACGGCAGATCCGGCCGCGCACGGCGGCCATTATCTTCACTTGGCCCCCGATTCTCCGGCGGCGCTTTCGCCGGTCTGGCGAATTGCGCCGGGGTCGTCGCCTTACTGGTTGATTCGACTGCGCGGACATGGTACCGCACAAGTCACCACCCGCTGGGGCGACAAGCTGCTGGCGCAAGAGGAAGAGGTCTTCTCCCTCGACGACTGGGAATGGGTGCAGATCCCGCTTCCAGCCCTGCCCGGCTACGGCCCGATCCAGCTAGTCATAGACACTACCGTCGGCCGGCTGGACCTCGATTTCGGGTTGTTGGCCAAGGGCGACTGGCCGGGACTGGAGCCCGATTTCGGTGTCATGGAGTTGCTGGCCGCCGACTTTTTCCGAGCCGGATACAGCCGCGTCACGGATAATACCGTTGTACTCCGCCCCGGTTACGAAGTGGCTGATGCGATTTTTTATGGACCACGGTTGCCGTTGGCCGCCGGTCACTACGCCGCAACGTTGCATCTTGATACCGCTGCCCCGCCCGGCACGCTTTTGGGCGAATGGTCATTGCGCGCGCCGATGCTTGACACGCCGGTCCGGGTACCAGTCTTCGCCGCTGCCGACGATCCAGCCACCATAACCTGGCATCACCCGCACGATTTCGTGGTGGAATTCGCCTTCACCAATAACCGCGCCGCGCCCTTGACCTTGCGCAAAGTGGTGATTGAGCAAGCGCCCTCCTTATCATTGTCCAACCCCTCAACGCTACCGTGAAACGCAGCAATTGGATCAAGCTGGGCGTGGCCATCACCCTGCTGGCCTTACTGTTTTGGCATGTGGACCTTCAACAATTTCCGGCGATGCTGCGCGGGGCGGACCCGTTGTTCCTCATACTGTGCCTCCTCTTTTCGCTGCTGATGGTGGCGGCGAGCTGTTGGAAATGGTGGCTGATCCTGCGGCTGCAACAATGTCCCATACCGTTCCTACGGCTTTATCGCTGGTATTTTATCGGTTACTTCTACTCCAATTTCCTACCTTCCAACATTGGCGGCGACGTGGCGCGAGCCTGGTTCGTGCGCGCCCAGTCCAAATCCGGCAGCATCGGCGTTGTCAGCGTCTTCGCGGAACGCTTGACCGGCATCATCGTCCTGCTGCTGCTAGCCGCCAGTCTTCCATTCGTGTTGCGCGGCCCGTGGCAGGAACCAACCGTATGGATCGTAAGCCTGTCGGCCCTCGCCCTCTTACTGGCGGTGTTGCTGATACTGTTGATGGGCGAAGCGATGGGAAACTCCCCGCTGGCCCGGAGGGTACTGGTGGCCTGTCGACGCACGCTGTGCGCCGATATCCCCGGAGACATTGGCCACCGGATGTGGACGCGGACAGCACATCTCCTACAGCGCCTGCACGAACAGGGTCGGATTCTGACGCAGGCCTTACGTAGACATCC
>SLLF01000129.1 GCA_007134175.1 Kiritimatiellia bacterium
CACTGGCCAGTGCCCGTCCGTTAACCCAGTTAAAGGCGACCAACCCGATTTGGACATTCTCGCGCAAGGTCTCGCGGACCGGCGGGCGCTGGTAAACCGAATAGGCCCATGCCCCGAGGCGACGGTCCGGATGGGATTCAGCGATCTGATCCGCAATCCGGTTCCACCAGTCTACGTGGCGGTCCGTCAGGGAAACATAGGTAAAAGGCGTATCGGTAGGCGTGTAGCTCAGCGTGATGGCCCGGCCCTCCGGCGGATCGAGCGCGCGGCAATCCGCGCACATGCAATGCATCGCCCGCCCGTCGTTGGGTGAAACACTTTCCATGGATAGGGCCGGGTTGCCATCGAAGCGACGGCGCAGATCACGGACAACCTGATCCACCACATCCGGGTTGGCTTTACAGAGTTTCGCGTGGTGAGCTGCCCCGGGATGTGTGTCCGGATTGAAGCGGCCGGCGTCCTCCCCGGTTTCGGGATTGGCGTGCAACGCGAAATAGTCGGGATGATCCGCGCCGAACCGGCGCCACCAATCTTCAAAGGCGTGGGTGGCACGAAACGGAGCCGTCTGCTGTCCCATCTTATTGCCGCGCAGCCATTCATCCTGCTCGTACCGCTGCGGACCTGCCCGCCACACCGCGTCGGCAAATTCGCCGCCGAGGAACCGGGACTGGAAGTCCGGGTACGTCCGTTCAAATTGGTGGTTGCGAATGATACGAATAGCAAGCGCAGGGGCTGAGCGCCGCTGTCCGGACGCGACCGCGACCGTCCGGCGGGCGGGAATCACCGTCCCCAATTCACCCGGCCACAGCCAACGCACGCCCACGTCCTGTTCCAGCAGAGCGTACACGCCGAACAAGGTCCCCCCGCTGGCCCATGTATGGGAAACGGCCTCGTCCAGACTGACGCGCTGGTCTCGAAAGTTGATACTCGAACCGCCACCTTCACGAGGGAAGGACGCGGACCGGACCACCTCTGCGGGGCGGGCATCCGCCTTGTCCCGGCCTTCAGGAAAATCGCGGCCGGCCACGACCATAACCCCGTCCCCGACCACGATTTCAAACTCGCCATAGGCCAACGCTTCCGGATCGAGCCCTTGTTGACGCACAAAGCGCGAGTCGCCCACCAGCACCCAGTTCCGGTCTGGATCCAGGGTGGAGCCCTCGATCTCCCCGGCGCGCACCACGTCGAGTTTGGTCCCCGTCACCCGCTCCAGGTATTGGTTTAAAACCCGCGCGGCCATGTCAGCCGGGAACGGCGGATCATCATCGACCAGCATCACCGCTTGCGGCTCGCCATCGGCGACCAGCGGAAAGTCCGCAGCCGCCACGCTGCAGACGACCGGGAGCAGGGCCACCCACACGCTGATCCGGCACCGGCTCATGGCTGATACACCCCACCACCGACCTATTGACTGTAAAGATTTCATGTTTTTCTCCTATATTCGAGCGCACACCACCCCTGTGCCGCGCTAGCGGCAAATCGGTTTAAACGAAAAACTTCCCCGTGTAGGCGGGCCGTTCAGGTACGACGACTAAACAAGACGCGTCGGCGCATAACGAACCACAGCAGCCCCCCAAGGAACAGCAGGGTGGAGGAAGGTTCTGGAACGACGGTCAGCACGGTATCATTCGCACCGTAATCGATCTGGAACAGGAACCCGCCTTCCTCGAACGTAGCACCCTGCTCTAGACCGTCGAAATGGCCGATAATCTCGTCGTACCCGGAGAGGATCATGAATTCGTCATCGATCGCCGCTGCGAAACCAGGCAACAGGTTCAACACCAGGTTTACCCCCGCCCCGTCCGTGTCCAAGGTGAGCGCGGGCACTTTGCCTTCACTTTGCGCTTGGGCGAATGTCAAATGATCGTACTCACCCACAGCTTCCAGATCCAGGCGCAGCGTGGACCCCGCGTTGAATGCGACATCGTAGTTCTGGAATTCCAGCGAACCGACCACGCCCGGCCGGCCGGGATTCACCTCCCCGCCGTCGTTGATCTCGGTAAAGTACCCTGGGGAACCGGTCAGGATATGCCCGACCTCCCCATGCCCGGTCAGTAGACCACCGTTATTGATGACAAGACCCGGATTGGCATTGCGGGTGGCCGTCCGGCCATCTATAATAATGGTACCCCCGTCCACCGTCAAGGGGTGGGTGTTGCGAAATTCGTAGCCACTATCAATAATTAGCTGCCCATTAAAATTACTAACCAGATCTATAGTGCGTATATCCTGTCGGATGAACCCGCCGCCCGAGCCATCAAAAAAGAAATCGCCGCTTCCATCAAACTCCATGCTGATGGAAGCACTCCCTTCACGGCGAATAATTTCGCTAATCGAAAATTGGTGTACCGAATTATTTCGCAACGTGGCCAAACTTGAAGCACCCGCGCCATCCAGTCTAATCTCGCTAGTGATTGAATGGGCAGCTGATCCACTTTCCACATCGATAATCACGCCGCCATCCCGAAAGATCAGATTGTTCGCCCCGCCAATGGTCACGCTCGACGTCATGGTATCCTTGAAGACCATTCCTGCGACATCCTGACTGGCCGACAGGGTGATGTCCAGGAACGTCAGCGGATCATCAAATACCACCGTGGTGGTCGCGTCGGGCACGACATTCTCGCTCCAGTTGGACGCCGTTCCCCAGTCACCGTCCACGCCGCGCCAATAATTGGTGGTCGCCTCAACCGCCACGCCCGATATCAGCAGGACCAAGCCCAGGAAACCGCCAAAGGTTCTAACCAACGTTGTTTTACTATTCATCTTATCCTCCGTTTGCTGATGTGGATTTACCATTTCCCTCTTCATCGTCACCAATATGTAAGCATGCGACTCATTTTGCCAGTTGTTTTTTATTGATCTGTTCAAATTAGCAGCATTGAGGCTTTTTTTTGCGATGGGATAGCGGGTCCGCTACGGTTCATACATGAACTCGAGCAGTCCGGTATCCTCTTCCGGCAAACGTCCTGCTTCCCATTCATAAAAGGAGGTCGTTAAACCAAAGCGGTCGTGGCGCCTGAGTACGAAGGGCACATGCACGATATAGTCGGCGGCAATGGATTCCAGAAATTCATTGCGTTCGCGCAACCGTGTCAACACCTCCTCCCGCTCCGCCTGGAACCAGCCATCGAAAACCCGTGATTCCAGATGGGCGTAGTCAAGCCCTTTAACCAGAAAATCAAGGCGGTCCTGGTAGGCGCCGTCGTCCTCGCCGAGTTCGGCCCGCCCCGCCTCGAGCAACGCGCGCAGGCGCGTTTCATACGCTAGAAAGATCCAGGCAATCGGTCGCAGTTGTTCGCGGGGCACGATGCGCCGGGACCGGCCATGCGACAAGCTGTCCACATCGAGCGGCGGATGGGTCGCCAGGTCCTCCCCGGGCCGCGAGGCCCAGACGCGGTCCTCGCGCGACAACGCCCCGAGCGTTGCCTGCACCTCTACGGTCATCCGTTCGAGCAAATCGAAATAGGCCCGCACCTGCTCCGCCGCCGGGCCGAACCCGGACTCGCAGTAATCCTGGAGCACGGCGTCATAGTCCAATGCCGGATCCCAAAGCGCCCGGGCCAGCACATAGTAGTTCAGACCCTGCGTTGACCAGTGCCCGATCAGGTCGCCGCCATCGAACCCCAGCATGCCCGTCTCATAACAGGTCCGCATGTCCCTGGCGATCTCGCGGGCGTAGTTGAGCGGGAACGCGCCTCCTGCAAAGAAAGCATTAGGCCGCAGCATCAGATGCGTTGCCTTCTCCGCCCACCCCTGCCAGATGGCCCGGTCGCGTTCCAGCGCATAGGCGTCGACCCAGTTGTAGCCGACAAAACCGATGATGACATTGTCCCGCAGGGACTCGTGGACCGGTGGGTGGCGGTAGGGACCGTAGGCCCATGATGCAATGAACCGGTCCGGATGCGACTCCTTAATGCGGTCGGCAATCCGGTTCCACCAGTTCACGTGCCGGTCCGTCAGCGACACATGGTCAAATTCCTCGCGTCGCGGGCTCCCGGACTCGAGAGTCACAGGCGGGCCGTCCGCCGGATCGAGGGCCACGCAGCCGTCGCACATGCAGTTTCCCCGGGAGTGACCATCGCCCGGGGAAACGCTTTCGGTCCACCGGTGAGGGCTCCGGTCAAGGGCCCGGCGGGCGTCCCGTACAACCTGGTCTACCACGCCCGGTTCGGTCTTGCACAGTTTGGCATGCACCCGGTTGTAGGGTTGCCGGGTTTCGTTGACATGGTCGTAGGCGAAGTATTCCGGGTGATCATCCCAAAAACGATCCGCCCACTGGTTAAAGGCATGGGTGCCCCGGAACTGACGTTGCCAGCCGAGGCGATTGGCGCGAAACCATTCGTCGTGCTCGTAACGGATATGCCGTCGATCACGGGGCACGACGCCCGGGCCGAACCCGAACGCGCCCGCGTGAAACTCTTCATATCCGCGGCCGGACTGGTGGTTGCGAATCCGGCGTAACTCCATTGCCGGCGCTTGCTCGACCTGTTGTGCGGCCACGTGCAGGGAATCATGCCGGGGGATGACGGTACCGGTTCGTCCCGGCCACAGCCAGCGGATGCCCAGTTCCGACTCCAGAAAATGGTACACCCCGTAGAGGGTGCCGCCGCTGTTCCAGTAGTGCTCCACGGTATCATCCAGGTTGATGCGCTGCTCATAGAAAAAGACCGAATGGATGCCGGCTTGTTTGACCACTGCCTCCGGCACGGCCTCGTCGGCCGTGGCCCCCTGCGGATAATCCCGTCCGGCGATGGCCAGGATAGACCCCTCCGCCTTGATCACGAACGCACCGTAGGGCAGTTTCGACGGGTCGATTCCAAAGTCGCGGAGAAAGCGCGAATCGCCGATCAGTACCCAGTTCCGGTCTGGATCCAGGGTGGACCCCTCGATGGTGCCTGCGCGTTTGACCTCGAGCCGGGCACCGGTAGATGCCTGTAGATACCGGTTCAGCACCTGAACCGCCAGCACGGCCGAAAGAGGGGCATGATCGTCAATAACAATTGCGGCCTGGGAACGCCCGTTCTCCACGAGTCGCGTCGGTTCCGGCATAACCGTCAACACGGTATGTTCCTGGCCATACCTGATCTGGAACTGGTAATCACCGGCCGTAAAGTTCGTGCCGTCGGCAAGACCGTGGAAGTAGCCATTGATGTCTTCATAGCCGCCAAGAATCGTGAATTCGTCATGGATGGCCGCCGTGAAACCCGGCAACAGATTCAGTTCCAAGGCCACGCCCGGCCCGTCCGTGGCCAGGCTCAACGCCGGCACTTTCGCGGCAGCGGAAGGGGAAGACTGCGCAAATGATAAGCGGTCGTAGTTATCGTGGTCCGCAAAATCCAACCGCAGCGTGGAACCGACATCGAACGCGACATCAAAATTGTGGAACGCCAGCAAGCCGGTCTCGCCCGGCCGACCGGGATTCACCATCCCGCCGTCGTGGATCCCGATGGAATAATCCGGGGTACCGGTCAGAATGTGTCCGATGACTCCGTGACCGGTCAACAGGCCGTTTTTGACAGCCAACCCCGTGCTGTTATTTCTCGTGGCTGTTCGGCCATCCACCAGCAAGGTGCCCCCGTCTATCGTCAGGGGGTGGGTGTTGCGCAACTCATAATCGGCATCAATGATTACCTGTCCGGTAAATGTTCCCCCCAGGTCGATATGCCGCATATCCTGCCGCACGAATCCGCCGCCCGTGAAGAAGAAGTCACCGCTGCCGAGAAACAGCAAATTCGGGCTTACCGATCCCGCCCGCTGCATGCCGGCTCCAATCGTAAATCGCTGCATCGAATTATTCTGCAAAGTGGACAAACGTTCGGCCCCCTCGCCCTCCACGCCTATATCCGCATTAATCGTGTGGGCAGCCGATCCGCGTTCCACATCGATAATCACGCCGCCATCCCGAAAGATCAGATTGTTCGCCCCGCCAATGGTCACGCTCGAGGTCATGGTATCCTTGAAGACGAGCCCCGCCACATCCTGATTATCAGGGAGATTGACCTCCAGCTCATATTGCGGGTCGTCGAATACAACGATAGTGCCTGCATCGGGCACGACCTGCTCGCTCCAGTTGGACGCCGTTCCCCAATCACCGTCCGCGCCGCGCCAATAATTGGTCGTCGCCGCGTCAACCGACACACCCAACACCAGCATGCCGACAATCGTACGAACCCACTTCATTTCACTTTTCATACTGCATCCTTTCGGTTGCGTATTCTCCCTCATTTTCTGTCCATTTTCGTATAGCCATACGCCCGACCCGGCCCATGTCTACCAACAATCCGCCTTGCACCCATGCTGATTACCGTCATAATGGAGACCGTCGAATGAACGACGCGTGCCATCTGGGCATACACTGTGGCGGCACAACCGTATTCGGCTATTCATTATTTATTGTCCTGTTCAAACCATAAAATTCAGTTAAATGAAAACACGTGACATCACACCGTTTATCACCGAAACCGAACGACAGGTACCCGTGGTGGCGGAGGCCGATGTGGTGGTAGCCGGCGCCGGGCCGGCGGGTATAGCCGCCGCGCTCGCGGCGAGCCGGGTCGGTGCCCGCGTCTGCCTGCTGGAGGCGCACGGCTGCCTGGGGGGCGTATGGACCGCGGGCCTGTTGTCCTGGATGTTCGAGATGAATCAGCCGGGAATCCCGCGTGAAATCACCCGTCAGCTGGACCAGCGAGGTGCCCGCATAGCCGGGCCCGATCCCAATATGTACACCTACGACATCGAGGAGATGAAGTGGCTCCTCGAAGAAATGTGTGTAGCGACCGACGTCCGGTTTCAACTGCACACGCGGGCACGCGCCTGCGTCATGCAAGGCCAGGCCATCCAGGCCGTGATCACCGACTCCAAATCCGGAGCGCAGGCGTGGCGCGCACACACATTCGTTGACACCACCGGTGACGGGGACCTGGCCGCTCTGGCCGGCTGCCACTACGACCTGGGCAAGGACGCGTCGGGCGCTTGCCAACCCATGACGTATATGGCGCTGGTCAGTGTCCCGGACCTGCAGGCGGCGGCCCCTTATATTTGCTTTCGGGAGGGCGGCGATGCCCACCGGCACAAGACGGTGAACTACGAAACTGTGCATGCATTCCGATCAGAAATCGAGCGGGCGGGCGTGGAGCCGTCCTACCGGCAAACCAAGCTGTTCCAGGTGAGGGGCAACCTCCTCGCGCTGATGGTGAATCATGAGTACGGCGTATCGGCGATTGATGCAGCGGATTTAACCCGGGCGACCGTGCGGGGGCGGGCGGAAGTCCATCGCGTGGTCAAGGGTCTGCAGCAACTGGGCGGCGTCTGGTCCGGTCTGCAACTGGTGGCGACCTGCGAACAGATCGGGGTCCGGGAGGGCCGTCGGATTCACGGGCGCTACACCGTCACGCAGGCGGATCTGGCCGCCGGTCGCGTCCATGAAGATGCGGTCTGTAAAGTACATTTCGGGGTTGATATACACAGTACTAACGGCACGGCCAGCAAAGGGCAGGATGCCACGGCGCGGGGCGTTACCATGCAGCCCTACGACATTCCCATGCGCGCCCTGGTGGCCCGGGAGGTTTCCAACCTGCTGCTGGGCGGCCGTTGCATCAGCGGGGATTTTATTGCCCATTCAAGTTATCGCGTGACGGGAACCGCGGCCGCCACCGGCCAGGCGGCGGGCGTTGCGGCCGCGCTCTGCGCAGCACAGGACACCGCGCCGGCCGACCTGCCGTGGACCTTGATCAACCAGGCACTGAAAAAAATTACGCGGTGATCCCCTCACGAGGGCCCGGTGCAGCCGGTTTTCCCGGGTTCAACATTGGGATACCCAAGGCGAACTCGTACTCGTGTTCGTAATTGGAATCGATGTCCCAGCTTATGTCTAATTCTCATATCTATTGAGGATTACCCATGATTCGAGCTTCTCCCCCTCTTTTCCTTACTACCATGTTTCCGCAGCCAGAGGTTAGGGCGAAAGACAAGGGGAGAAAAACGCTATTCCTTAATCTTTCGCCCTAATCTTTTGCCCTTATCTCACGTTCTGACGCAGATTGTGCCCTTTACCGGTAGCGACCCTCAACGCCCGGACCGGTCCACGGTGGTTGTGCCGTCCACCCACAGACCGTCGCACATCAAGGTGACCGGCCACTGGGGAATGCCGACGTTATGGGCCTGCAATTTTGCCACCAATAATTCCACTGCGCAGCAAGCCCGGTGCAGCCCGTTTTGATAGACGCCGCTCAATCCGCAATCCGGGGACGGCACATCTAGAAAAGCCACCTCCATGTCTTCCGGCACGCGTACTCTCTCTTCCTTCAACCAAGCCAACACCGAATTTCGCGGGGATGGCAGTAACAGGGTGTCCGGCTGATGGCGGTTGATCCATTTCATGAAATCGGTCTTGTTGAATCCCTCGCTGCCGCTGGTCAGCACCGGGATGCGATCCCGTTTTGGCCACTTGGTCTGTTCGAGCAGGAACCCTGCGTGGGATTGGCGTTCGGTGCGCAGGTCCGCCCGCTCGTAAAGGGCGAAGCCGATGCGGCGACTCCCGTAGCGCATCAGCCGCTGCACGGCCATTTCCGTATTATGAACATGATGGCTGGCCACCCGGTCCAAGGCCGGCGCAACGACGGACTGGCTAAGCAATATACCGGCAAAAAAGTCCCAGCGCAGATCCAGCACGCGACCGGGCGTCTGTGCCACACCGACCAGTACACCGCGTATACCACGGGCTCGGAGTATCTGGCTTAAACGCCGGTCCGTCATACCATCACGCCCGGCAAAGAAGACGTCCACGTCATAGCCCAGCTCTCCGGCCCGATCGCGGATCGCTTCAATGAGCTGGTCGGGCGTGGACTCGTCGCTGGGCTTCTTGTTCTCGCACCGAAAATCAATATGCGCCAATACCGCCCGACCCGGGCTCCGATGGCATTGTTGCAAATGCATGCCCAGCTCCCGCAATCGCGGATCGGGCCGGTAGCCCATGCGATCGGCCACTTCCTTGACGTGCTCCCGGGTGGCTTGGCTGATCAGCGGGTGATTACGCAGCGCCATGGACACCGTCGTCCGCGACAACCGGGCCTCGCCGGCCACGTCCCGAATGGTCACGCGGCTGGCGCTCACCGCGGCAGATGGGTGTAGGGATGGCGGTTGTAGGCGACCGACGTCGCTTGGTCGAACCACTGTCCGTTAATGAAGTCCAGCAGGGTTCCCCAGTCCTCCGGGGTATGCGCATGCGGTCCGGGCCGCAAGGTAAAGGCTAAGCGGTCTGGCTGGCCCAGCAAGCGATAAACCGGACGGGCGGCCTCGGCCGCCAGGACCATGCCTTCAGGATTGGACCACCGATCATCCAGCGCATAGGTCAGCAGCAGCGGACGCGGCGCCATTAGCGCTAGTAATTCATGTTGATCGAAAGACCATGACCGGTTCTGCTGTACATGATCGCGCAGCCGTGGGCCCACCCATGAAGGGAAGGTGTTGGCGATCTGCAGCGTTTCCCCGCCATGCCCGATATAGCGCGACAGCGACGCACCACAGGTGCCCGAACCGTTGCTGTTGACCAGCGTGATCCGCTCATCCGTGGCCCCGGCCACCAACGTCGTCTTCCCCCCGCGAGAGTGTCCACTGATGGCCACCCGGTCGGTATCGATGAACGGCAGTTGATAGAGCAAATCCACACAGCGGTGGTACCCCCAGGCCCAGGCGCTGATGGCGCCAAAGGTGTGGTCCGGATAGATTTCATACAAGCCCCCACGGCGCCGGTTACGGCCCGGATCGGGGGCCTGGCCCCGGGGCGCATAGCGGCACGGGGTCTCGTCCTTGACGGAGCCCTGATCTTCCGCCAATTCCGTGCGGTTGAAGACCACCAAGGCACAACCGGCCGCCAATATGCGTTGTACCAGTTCATCGGTCACGTACCACCAGCAGCCATCACCGGTAATAATGGCGGGATGGGGGTCGGGGTTGTCGGGCACCAGCACCCGGGCACAGAAGGAAAACGGCCGCTGTCCGCCATGGCAATGGATGCGGTACGAGATATTCAAAGGCCGGTCCGGCCAGCGCTTGCTGCGGTTATGACAGAGGGTTTCGATTTGAGTTCCCTCCGGTTCCGGCGGCAGTCCGCCGTACATCAGGTCGACGATCTCCTGCCGTAGCGCGGGGACGTGCGCCCGCCAAGCCTCGGGCGAATCCACGCGCCCGGTGGACGGGTTCAGCGGGTCGGACACCGGCAACTGATTGATGATAGGTGTAGTGGGATAGTTCATAATCTTCTCTCGATTTCAGCTCACCTTGTCCAGGGTCCAGTGACCATTGGCTGCCTGCACCCGCCAGGTCCGGTCGGCACCCTGCTCACGGATTTGCATCGCGGTCGCGTCCGGGCAGACGCTTAATTGCCAGCGCACCCGTTTATCCGGGCTTTCCAGCATGGGGCCTTCCGCGTCCTCGCGCAGATGCCAGCCCGCCACGCGGCCATACGAGTCCACCGCTATGGCATGCACCACCGTCCGCTCCCGCACCGGTTCCTTCTCTTTCCATGAATAGCCCAGGCCGCTGCCGGGCCGTCCTTCCCCTCGTTGGCCCGGTTCCGGATGGTAGCGGTCATGGATAATGGCGTTCTGCGTTTTGCCCGGTTGGCCGCCGCCCAAATGAAAACAGGTCATGCCTGCCGCCCCCCGCCGGGCCACGATCCGGTCAGGCGGTACCGGTTTCAGTTCCAAATTGTTGTCGCGGTTGTTGAACATCCAGTTCCAAATGGTCCGTACCGGCTCGTCGCTGACAATGCGATCCACGATAAACAGGGCATGCGTGCCGCACAGGAACCAGAAGCGCGCAAACTGCCGGATCGGGGCGCCATACAAGGCGGCGGCATCCGAGCCAACAACCGTCAATGCATCCCATTGCTGGGCCAGCAAACGGTGCCCGCCCCGGTCATACGGGGCATCGATCCGGCGCGTCTGCAAATCTATATAGCGTTTCCCACTTCTCGTCTGCGCCAGCGTGCATACGTCAGGGGCACCTTTTCCCTCACACGACCGCGGAAACTCGAACGTACAGGTGTTGTGGGACGTTGTGGCTACATCCAGCGGCCGGATGGAATTACGATAGCAGGCGTGACCGGGATCGACCAGTAAGCGTTCGCGGTTATGCACCAAAATGAAATGGTTAAGGTCGAAGTGCAGATGGCCGGCACCATGCAGCGGATCACCCCCCCCACGAACCGCCAGGACCGTGCGTCCATCCCACGCATCGCGCGCCAGCACATCGCCATTGCTAAACGCCATCAGCGTGGGCAGTTCGGCTTGCTGTGGCGCAAGGGCCGGCACCGCCGCCGCCAGTAGCGCTACGGACAAAAATCCATAATCCTGGACAAAACCGCTCTTGGCCTTTCCGGTCTGACTGATATCCGGGGTATACAACTCGTCAAACAACCAGCGCGCCAAGCCCGCTTCAACCGGATAGTCCGCCGCTCCCCGGCTGGCGATGTGGAGGAGCAGATCGGCCGACGGCCTGAATATTGCGGCACTATCGTTGAAGTTGGCGGCTCGCGGCAGCGCCGTTGCGCCCCAACCACTGAGCGGTTTGCGATAAAAGTAGCTGGCCACCTGCCAACGTGGCATATGCACGTAAGGGGCAATCGGCAGGGTAGGCTCTAATGCGGGTTGGCGACGGGTCAATACTTCACGGATCATCATGATGTGATAGGCCGCATAATTGCCATATTGCAGCGATTCGCCGTACGATCCGTCCGGTTGTAATATTTCCAGACAGCAGCCGTATTCATCCACCGCGCGATCCAGGGCGCTACGGTCATCCAGCACGGCAGCGGTAACCGCATAGGCTGCCGCCAGGATGCAGCGCCAATTGTCCAGCCTACCATTCTGATCCAGCCACCGCGCGCACAGCGGGAGGGCGCGTCCGGACAAAACCGATTCAACCTCATCGCGCGCAGCGCCAGTCAGTACGTCAGGCGCCAAATCCAAAGCGGTAGCAATCGCCCGGGACATGTGAGCCGTTTCCAAATAGCCCATGGGCGGCTGAGGGACACGGCTACGGAACCAAGGGCCGATCCAATCATCTTCATCGAGACGGACCAGTGACAACAGCGTATCCCGCAACCAAATAGCCAGGCGATCATCCGGCTGCAGCGTCCAGGCCATGGCCGCGTCGGTCAGGTATTGCGCCGTACAAAACCACCATTGCGATTCACGATTCGGCCCGTGCAATCCCGGGGATTCCGCCCGGGCCAGCGCCCGGTTGCGCAAGGCCCAGAACAGATCGTCACCCACCGCGTTATCTTTCCTGAAAGCGTCAAATCGGTTACGCTCGTCAGCGGTCAAAAACAGACTCATTTGATTGGCTCTCTATTTTAGTTGGCATGTATCCTGGTGGTGCTGCTGCCAAGCCCGCAGCCGAACCGTCATGGCCTCTATCCGGTCCCGGCAGTCGGCATCACCGGCGCGATTGACCAATTCACAGGGGTCGTCATTGAGGTTGAACAACTCCGGCGTGTCATCGTCGCTGCGATTCAACTTCCAACCGTCCGGCGCAACGAGGCTGCGCCACTGCTGGGTGGCGACGCGGCGGTCCGCTGCAAACTCGGCGTGTTCCGCGCCTTGTCCACGGCTGCACCATTCCACCACCACATCGCGCGGTTCATAAGTCGCCCCCTGTGCCACCGGCAACAGCGATTGGCCGGGTAGCGCTGGATCGGGTGGCAACCCCATGGCATCAATAAGCGTGGGCGCGACGTCAATCAAACTCGCCGGCGCGGCAATTCGTTGTCCTGCGCCTCCCGGCAACCGGATCATCAACGGTACGCGAGTCGCTTCGTTATACATCACGCTCTTGGTTAACAACGCATGGTCGCCGGCCATTTCACCGTGGTCGCTGCAAAAAACGATGATCGTGTTGTCCAGCAATCCGTTGCTTTCCAGCGCATTCAACATGCGGCCGAGGGCATTGTCGACCAGTTTCACCA